>CAZBZA010000357.1:1173-3880 GCA_964495865.1 uncultured Lentimicrobiaceae bacterium | reverse complement strand
CATGGAAACCAAGAAATCGAAAAGAGCTGACCTGGAGCCAAAGAAAAGCATTTTTTTGCAAATCGGAATCGTTGTAGCTTTAGGGCTTACGCTCGCAGCTTTTGAGTGGGAATCGCCTGTTAAACAAATAGTTGTTACTGACAACTGGGAAACTGTTGGCGAAGACTTATTTATTAAAAATACAGTAATCGTGGATACAAAGCCGGCACCAAAACCTGTATCCATTCCTGTAATCAATATCGTCGACAATGACGATCCTGTCGGTGATCCTTTTGACTTTGACATGGGCATAAAGCCGGAAGATGAAATTCCGGTTTATATACCACCTGTTTCGGTAGAACTGAAGGATGAAAATTCACTACCTGATGATACTCCTTTTGTTTCAGTGCAGATTATGCCTGAATATCCCGGCGGTATCGATGCACTGAAAGCCTTTCTGGCATCAAAGATTAATTTCCCTGAAAACGCTGCACGGGCTGGAATTGAAGGTACTGTTTATGTGTATTTTGTTGTTGAAAGAGATGGTACTGTAAGTAATATTAAAACTCTCCGCGGAATTAACGACGAATGCGATGAAGAAGCTGAACGCGTAATCGGCTTGCTTCCGAAATGGAAACCCGGCGTTCAGCAAGGCAAATCGGTAAGGGTTTCATTCACCATTCCGGTTGGTTTCAAATTGCAGTGATATCCTGCTTTCAATCAGTTTTTCAAAATATTTTTTACTCATTCTTCAAAAATTTTCAGCCATGAAAACCCGACTTATTTTCCTCACATTGCTGGGTACCCTGCCAATCCTCCTGATTGCAGCCGGAACCATGATTGCAGCCTCACTGCAATTTGATACTGAAAAGAAATCCGATCCCGATAAAACGCTTTCTCCGTATTTCTTTGTAAAATCCGATAATCCCGGCATCGATCAGCTTCCGCTAAAAGCTACTTCCGCCGAAGTAAATATTGCCGGAGTAATTGCTGATGTTACCGTGTTTCAGGAATATGCCAACGAAGGTAAAAATCCTATCGAAGCCATTTATGTTTTCCCGGCATCAACAAGAGCTGCTGTTTACAGTATGAAAATGACGATTGGTGAACGCACAATTGTTGCAAAAATCTCGGAACGCGAACAAGCCCGTAAAGACTATGAAGAAGCCAAACAACAAGGGAAAAGTGCTTCGCTTCTGGAGCAGGACCGGCCAAATGTTTTCCAGATGAACGTGGCTAACATCATGCCCGGCGACCGGATAAAAGTCGAACTCAATTATACTGAATTGCTGATTCCTGAGGATGGCGTGTATGAATTCGTGTATCCAACTGTTGTAGGCCCGCGATACAGTAATCAGCCTGCTGTTACGGCACCGCCCCGCGAGCAATGGATCAGCAATCCTTATACACATGAGGGCGAAAAGCCATTGTATGATTTCGATCTGAAATGTGCGTTAAATGCCGGAATGCCGGTTAGTGATGTCATCTGCACGTCGCATAAAACGGATATAAAATTTGATAGTCCTGCGGATGCCACTATCCGATTGATGCCGGAAGAAAAACAAGGCGGAAACCGCGATTTTATTTTACGCTACCGCCTGGCCGGGGATAAAATTCAATCAGGCGTTCTACTCTACCCCGGAAAGGATGAGAATTTCTTCCTCGCTATGATTCAACCTCCGAAGCAGGTGAGGCTTTCCGTTGTTCCGCCGCGCGAGTACGTTTTTATTGTTGATGTTTCAGGTTCCATGCATGGTTTTCCACTCGATGTATCGAAAAAACTGCTTCGCGACCTGATCGGAAACCTTCGGCCAACCGACCGTTTTAATGTGTTGCTTTTTGCTGGTGCTTCAAATCTGTTCAGCGAAACTTCTGTAAGTGCCAATGAGGAAAACATTAAAAAAGCGATTAATTTTATTGATCGTCAGCAAGGTGGTGGCGGAACCGAATTGCTGCCGGCACTCAAACGGGCACTCAGTCTGACAGGTACCGAAGGTTTTGCCCGAAGCTTTGTAATTGCCACCGATGGATATGTTGATGTCGAAAAGCAGGCTTTCGACCTGATACGAAACAATATGAACAAGGCCAGTTTCTTTGCTTTTGGAATCGGTTCTTCGGTTAACCGCCATATTATTGAAGGCATGGCACATGCAGGAATGGGAATGCCTTTTGTGATAACCAAACCAGGTGAAGCAGAATCTACTGCGCAGAAATTCCGGAAATACATTCAAAACCCGGTTTTGACTCATATCGCTGTTTCCTACGATAAATTTGATGCTTATGATGTGGAACCACTCAGCGTTCCGGATGTGTTTTCCGAAAGGCCGGTACTTATTTTCGGCAAATACCGTGGCAGTCCTTCGGGAAACATAGTGCTGATAGGAATGAATGGTGAAGGAAAATATGAAACCAGCTTGCAGGTGAATACGGTAAAAGCGTCGGAAGATAATGTTGCCCTGCGCTACCTGTGGGCCCGTGAGCGTATCCGTACACTCAGCGATTATGCTTCAACAGGTTATGATGGTTCAGATGAATACAAACCGGAAATTATTGAATTAGGTCTGAAATACAATTTATTAACGTCCTATACTTCGTTTATAGCCATTGATAATGATATCCGGAATAAAAATGGTAACTCGACAACAGTAAACCAACCCTTGCCTTTGCCCGAAGGTGTAAGCGATATGGCAGTGAATGGTGTTGTTGTAACCGCACTCGGAATCAGCCG
>CAZBZA010000357.1:0-1073 GCA_964495865.1 uncultured Lentimicrobiaceae bacterium | reverse complement strand
TTAACCCAACCAGCATGTGTTCAGACACCCTTCGGGTGTGCAGACACATGCTGGTTTGGAATTTTATAGCGCCGCCAGAATTTCCACGACGTTAACGAAGCAATAGTTATAATTTTATTGATCTTCGGAAAGCCCATCAGAAAGTGCAATATTTTATAGCCAACAAAGAAAAACAACAACGCTACCGACCATTGAATCGCAAAATAAATAGATTCGTATGCCAGGCGTGAATGTCCGAATAGGGTTGCAACCAAATCAGTTACTTTATCAGAAAGGAATGGATTTACAATCGCTATAAGCAGAAATAAAAGTATAAATACCATTGAATGAGCCGTTTCTATTGCACGCTGCGGACAATAATTCATGCATTTCATGCAGCTTTCGCAACTGAATTTCCAGTAAGGCCGGTTATCCGAAATAATTATGGATTTTGTGGGACATTGCTCTACACATATCCCGCAGTTGTTGCAGTTATAATTGGCAATAAATGTTTTTGCAAGTATATAGCGTCCGACAAAATAGTACCCGAAAGCAATTGGCGCAACCAATATATCGAGCGGAAGAAGGACAAATGATTTCAGGAAAACCTTTTTCCCCGACAGAACCTTTGTTGCAAACTTTTTTGTAAGCCGTTCATAATGATCAACCATTGAGTCGACTACCTTCCGTTTTATGCCCGGGTGCAGCGAAATCCAGTTCGATGGCAGGTCAACCGGATACATAGCTTTTACTTTATAGCCTTTAAAAAGCAGGATAAGTGCAGGAAAATACATAGCAATTCCGCTTAATCCAGGCAAAAACAACTTTGAAAGTTTTATTCCGGCCCGGGTATTCCCAACAAAAACATCAGAGCCTTTTAAAAGCCTGAACCGGAAAAGAAACCGAAGCATGGAATGAGGCATATTAAACCCATGCGTTGCCGAGAAAAACCCAATCAAAGTTTTTCCCTTAAAATCAATGATATCTTCGGGGTTGAATTTATGATAAGAGGAAATATGAGTCTTCATTTCCTGCCACTTTGCTACTTCCTGTATCCATTCCGAAACACGTTTCGAGTTTCCGGTGCCGGAATA
>CAZBZA010000356.1:0-3885 GCA_964495865.1 uncultured Lentimicrobiaceae bacterium | reverse complement strand
GTCGAGGGTGAAAGCAAAGCAGAAATGGGGAAACTTGATTTATTCTGTGATCATTTCGAATACGGATTCAATCAGGGAATTGAAAAATATTTGCCTTGTGCTACCAAAACAAGTTACAGGAATATTGTAGCTATTCTGGATAATGAAAGAGAAAGGCTGCTTCTTGGTGGGCCTGAGAATGAAAGTTTCATGACAGATATTGCAGGTGCTGTGGGGGCACAATACCTTGTTTCGCTCAAAATGACTCAAATGGGGCAATCGGTTGTTATGAATGTGAAATGCATGAAGATGGACGTAGCAAAAACCATAGTGAATGTTTTAGATCAGGCACCGCTTAATGAAGATGCATTTAGCGTGGTAGATAAACTTGCAGAAAAGTTTTTTGATGAACTGTTGAAATATGAAATATGCCCGTACAAAGGCCTGCTTAAAGTAGAAGTGACCACCGATTTGAATGTAGATGAAAAAAAGGAGTATCCTGTTTATTGCAACGAACAGGACAAATTATACAAATTACACTATAAGGAAACAAAACATTCAGAGCATTTCTGGACCTTCGAAAAAGAAACCAAAGTGTGGGCCCGATCTTTTATTGATTACTCCATTTCTGAAGAATCGGAAAAGGAGATCGATGACGGTTGCTATTCCTGCCCGCAAGGAAAAACCAGGAGGTATTACCATGAAACGATTTCAAAATCAGGAAAAATTAACGAAGTTTCGGAAGAAAGCGAATTGTATGGTAAACAGGTCAACGATGCCAGGGTCGAGATTACTTTTAATGATGACGGAACCTACATCATTAAAATTGAAGCAACGTCCAAAGAGTCTGAAATTTCTGAAACCCACTACCGCAATGCCGAAAGCTGGTGCGATAACGAAAACAAACCACCCGAAACCATAAAAAATAAAGTGGATATTCCGTTGACGTATTTTTTCGGACCATACCAGGGAACTGCCAAAGACGAATTTCTTACACAGCATCCCGACCCGATTGTTGAAAAAAATCCTATCAGTGGTGAAATAATTACCTACACCATCAGCTTTGACCTATCTCGAGAGTAAAAAAGTATGATAAAATAACCAAGCAACTTATGAAACGGATTACTACAATTATTCCTATTTTCTTTTTGTCGTCACTTACTTTCGGGCAAAACACCCCAATGGAGTTTTTAAACGCCGTGCCGCAGCCACCTTCAAACCTCTGCAACGCAACAATGGAACAGAAAATGCAATTCCTTGATAAAATTGCCCGGTTTGATACAATTTTCCAGGTAAGGATGGACGAATACTCAAAGGAGAAGGAACAATTCCAGGAAGAGCACAAGGATGAAGCTACTGTAAACGCCCTTATCAAAGCCGGCTATTCGAGGGAAGATGCCGAAAAAATGAAGAATCTCGATAATATGAGCGATGAACAGCAAGAAGCTTTGGCGAACCAGATGATGATAACCCAATACAACATGTCAATGGACGAGGCCCAAAAAGTAGCTGATTACGACACAGCATCCCTACATCACTGGGCCAAAGCTCAAAGTACGATGATGATGGCCGAGGCCCAGTATGACTCTGAAAAAAATACAAAAAAGCAACTCGAAATTAAAAGCGACCTCGAACTGCAGCAGGAAATAAAATGGTTGCAGGACAAACTCCTGGCGGGCGAAAACAAATACCTTGAAAAAATACGGCAAATTGATAGTAAGGCAGATTCGGCCATGTTGAAACTGAATCCTCAAATTGATCAACTTTACAAAGACCTGAACGATGGCGGTGGCAACAGCAAGCAGGTAATCGATAAAATAGTTTCTCTCCGTCGGATTTATTGCCAGACGTTCACCCCGGATTACCTCGAAACGGTTGAAGGCTTCAAAGGCTATATAGCTGAACATATGGAAGAATATTCGGAACTGGAAGAAATGCAGGTAGAATTAAGTGAACGGCAGGTCGGAATAAGGAATCCTGATTATAGTCCGGGAGCGATTGCGATGGAACGAGTAGGCAGCTACCGGAACCTGATAGGCGATGCTTTTAAATACAATCTGAATACAGATTGGGGAGCACAGTTTATTGGGTATTAAAAATCCAAATTGATATAAATAAAGAGTAAGGACCTATAATTCAAAATGAAACTAAATAACCTAATATATGAAAACAAGCAAACTCATTACACTGGCTTTACTATCAACAGCCACACTGCTTTTCTCATGCAAAAGCAAAACTTCTGAAACTGCTGCTACCTCCGAAAATCCGGCAGCATCCGAAACATCAACTCCCAAAGGCAAGTATGCCATTAAATCAGGAATTGTTCAGTACAAAACCGAAATGATGGGAATGGAGGTAATGCAAACATTAACTTTCGACGACTATGGAAAAAAAGAGGCTACCGATGTTGAAATGGAGATGATGGGAGTAAAAATTCATACTGTAAATCTTACAAAAGACGGGTTTATCTACAATCTTGATATGGTCAAAAAAACCGGAACAAAAAGCCCGGAAGTTAACATAGCCAATGCAAGTATTGATTTTGAAAACCTTTCGGAAGAAATGGTAAAAGAAATGGATCTGAAAAAATTAGGAACAGAGGAATTCCTGGGTAAAACCTGCGAAAAAATGAGCATCGATAATAAAAAGATGAGTATGAAGGGTACATTTTTGGTTTACAAAGGGATAGCCCTGAAGTCGGAAACCGATATGGGAGCCATGAAAATGAATCTTCTGGCCGAAAAATTTGAGGAAAACCCAACTATACCGGATGCGAAATTTGAGGTTCCTGCCGATATAAAAATTATGGAATCGAAGTAAAAAGATGGGATATACCCGGGGTCAGGACTAATTTTTCATGTTATTAGATAAATTGCAGAAATGGAAAAACTTGTTTACAGATTTTTATTGTGTGTTGCTATTATCTCACACTCTGCTTTTTTATTCCCTCAATCCACGCAATATCAGCCCGATAAACCAGGTAAGTTTGTTTCTAATAATCAACAGGAAAAATGCCCGGGAGTAGATGTAACTCCTTTTAAAAATAACCTCACAGCTATTGTTGAATGGGTGCGCCTGAATGATTCTGTGCTTGGTTATCCCACCGGGTTTAATGCTGTGGTTGGATTATCAGCCTATTGTTTTGATGAAAAAAGTAAGATGGAGGACTATGGAATACGAGGTTCCATCGGTATTTCATTTCATCACTTTTACACTGAAAACGGGGTATCACATACGGCAACTGGTTGGTCTGCCCACGGAACAGAAATCATTATCAACAACCCGATGTACTACATCAGTACACAATTCGATGAAGCTGAATTTAAAACCGACGATCCGCCACATTTAAAACAACCCCTGGGAAAAGCACGCGAAAATCTCAGGAAATATTATACCACAGCGCCTGTTATCAAAGAAATTGCTCCGGGTGTGAGATTATATGCAGAGGGAGGTTGGTTTAAAGGGGTTTTACTCATTTTCAATCCCGACAGGCCCGAAATCTGGATTCCGGTAACCGTTAAGGAGATTATGGAAACCAAACTGGCCTACTACAAAGTGAAACAAGAGATCGATAGTATTAATTACGAAAAGATGGTTGCAGGCTGGGCTAAAATGAACTTTAATCCCGACCCCGATCATACCATGCGGCCGCGACTTTACAATGTAATAAAGCAGGAATATGAAAACTTCACCGCCGAAGAATTGAAACTTCCGGCATTTGCAAGTGCGGGTGAAGAATCCGGAATTTCAGGTATCAACGCCCGTGGCGAAGGCAGAGCCGTGGTAAAGTTTAACCCGGACTGCTGGGATCGCTCACTGCCGGTAACAACTGTACAATACATGTCGTGGGATTACCGGCCCGAAACGGAACTGGAACTGGAGAAATTCAAACCGCGTAACGGCGGA
>CAZBZA010000355.1:0-3900 GCA_964495865.1 uncultured Lentimicrobiaceae bacterium | reverse complement strand
ACCGAATCGAAAAAGATGCTATCGCAGGGTTACAAGGTTGGCACTTTAACCTGGGATGGCCGCAATGAATCGGGGAACCAGGTACCTCCTGGTGTTTACCTGATCAGTGTAAGGGCCAGCAACGGCAATTCGGATACAGTGAAAGCAACAAGGGTTATCAGGTACAATTGATGGTAACCGGAGTTTTGCGAATCTATGGTTTTGTATCGGAATAGTTGACCGTTAGCATTTTGACAGCAACTGTTTTTTAAAAAGTAAACCGGCAAGTGACCGGAAAATATTTTTTTGTATTCAAATTTTTAACTCATTCGATATGAAAGGGTTTAAGGTAGTTCTAGTATTCCTTGTAGCATTCATGCTGCAATCCGTTGGTTTTGCACAGGGATGGCAGAAAAAAGTCGTACTCAACTGGAGCGGTGTTAAAACCATTCAAGGTATGGCTAACAAAACTGTAAATGCGCTTTACGCCGATGGTTTGAAAAACAGTGTCGCGAAGAACTACACTCCTGTATATTCCGAAAAATTTGCTCTTCCTCCGGGTATTGTGAGTTGTGATATTTTGATTTCACACACCGAATGGGAGCCTGTTCCTGATACTGAGCTTGCAGCACTTACTAATGCCCTGCAGCCCGATCCGGTTCTCTGTCATCATATTGAATACGGAACCGAGCGCGGAACAGAAATGGTTTTTCTTACAATAGTTCCGCTGGTTGTGAGTCCGGATGGCGGAATTATGCGGCTTAAATCGTTTACAATTGATGTTGTATATATTCCGGCTGTTGAAAACAGTAAGTCGGTGAAGTCAACTTATTATGCTGCGCATTCGGTTCTTTCGCAAGGCAAATGGTACAAAATTCAACTGAACGAAACCGGAATTTATAAAGTATCCTATGCCGAAATTCAAGCCATGGGAGTGGATATGGCCACGGTTACTCCCGCAAGCATCAGGCTTTTTGGAAACGGTGGCGGTTTATTACCCGAATTGAACAACGTTTTCCGTTATGATGATCTTACTGAAAATGCAATACAAGTCGTTACTGCAAAAGCCGATGTTTTTGCACCTGGCGATTACATCCTTTTTTATGGCACTTCGCCCGATAAGGTAACCTACAACAGATTGATGCATAGGTTCGAACATGTTCAGAATATTTACTCTGAGTTTACTTATTACTTTCTGAATTTCGATGGTGGGTCCGGTCTAAGGATTGAAAACCAGCAATTATCACAACTTTCCTCCACTTACACTTCAACAAGTTTTACCGAAGGTGTTTTTTATGAAAAGGATATCCTTAATCTGATCAGTTCGGGTAAAGATTGGGTAGGGGAGCGCATGGATATAAACAGTCCTGTTTTTGCGCTTCCTGAATACACTTTTCCTCATTTGATAACAAGCAGGCAGTCGTGGATACGCTTCCGCGTCACTGCCAGGTCATCAACTTCAAGCAGTTATGATATTAAGATCAACGGAAATGTAGTTGCATCTCCTCAATGCAGTACTTTCTCAGAGTACACTTTTGCCTGCGATAATATCGATATGCGGAGTTTTTATCCGGATTCGGAGAAGCTAAATGTTTCCGTGCATTATAATGGAACAGGTACGGCAATAGGATGGCTCGATTGGGTGGAATTGAATGTGCCACGTGAATTGAAATTTACCGCTGGACAAATGCAGTTCGCTGATCCTGTTTCGGTTATGAAAGGAGCTGTAACCGAGTTTCAGCTTCAGGAATCCACAGCAAATGTTACTATTTGGGAAGTAACAAATCCGGTAAAAGTTTTCAGGATACAAGCTGACCTTCAGGGATCTGTAAACCGGTTTGTGCTCGAAACAGATTCGCTCAGGCAGTTTGTTGCCTGGGACAATACTTCGTTTCTTTCGGCAACATTTGCAGGGAAAGTCCCAAACCAGGATTTGCATGGTATCGAAGCTGCCGATATGCTTATTGTTACTCACAGCGATTATTTTGAACAGGCTAACAGGCTTGCCAATCATCACCGCAGCGCCGATGGAATGAAAGTGGTTGTTGCCACTAACGAACAGGTGTATAACGAATTCTCCTCGGGATCGCCTGATATTGTTGCTATCCGCGATTTTGCCCGACTGCTTTATCACCGTCCTGATGCAGGAAATAAACTTAAATACCTGCTTCTTTTTGGCGATGGATCATTTGATTATAAGGATCGTGTTGCCGGCAACAACAACCGGGTACTGACTTTCCAGAGAAAGGAATCTCTTGACATTGTCAAATCCTGGTCGAGTGATGATTTTTACGGGATGTTGGATGCCAACGAAGGGTATGATGCTGCCGGGCTTATTGACCTTGGCATTGGCCGCTTTCCGGTCAGTAACGTTGAGCAGGCCCGCCAGGCCGTTGACAAATGTATTTTTTATGCGTCCAACTCAACAGAATCTCTTGGCGATTGGCGCAATAAAATTGCACTAGTAGCTGATGACGGCGATCACAATATTCATTTCCGACAGGCCGATAAAAGCCTTGCTGTGCTATTGGATCAAAAAGGCCCGTCATTTAATGTGACTAAAATTTATACCGATGCTTTCAAACAAATTTCAACTCCTACAGGCGAAAGATGCCCTGAAATTAATGCGGCAATAAATTCGTGCGTCGAAACGGGAGTGCTTGTTATGAATTATACAGGCCATGGAGGCGAAATGGGATGGGCAACGGAATCAATTCTCACGATAAGGGATATAGAAGCCTGGACCAATTACTCCAGTATGCCTCTGTTCATAACGGCTACGTGCGAATTCAGCCGCTACGACAATCCTGAAAAAGTTTCGGCAGGTGAGTATGTTTTTCTTAATCCTTACGGCGGAGGTATTGCGCTTTTCACTACTACCCGGCTGGCAAGTCCAGATCCGAATCTCCGGTTAAACTGGTATATCTACGACACTTTACTTTCAAAACATGAGGGTGAGTATCCCCGTTTTGGCGATGCAATTGCATATGCAAAAAATAAGTTCTCGGGCGGTGATGTTACGTATATCCGGAATTTTATATTGCTGGGTGATCCTGCTTTGAGGCTCGCTTATCCTCAATACAAAGTAGTTACAACTGAGATTAACAGCCAGGAACCAGGTTCGGAGCCGGATACAATATCAGCAATGACTCCTGTTCAGATTAAAGGTATAATAACTGATGCTTCTGATAATATGCTTACTGCGTTTAACGGCGTGGTTGATGTAAAAGTTTTTGATAAAGCACGTTCTCTTAGCACTTTAGGCTCCGATCCCGATGATTGGCCTGAAGCGTTTCAGGTTCAGGATAACTACATTTACCAGGGACGAGCTACAGTTACCAATGGTAATTTCTCTGTTGAATTTATTGTGCCGCGCGACATAGATTATAGTTATGGTTTTGGTAAAATTTCCTATTATGCCCACAGTGATGATACTGATGCAAGCGGTTTCTGCAAGCAGATTATTATTGGTGGATCAGGGAGTGAAAGCAATGATAATGCCGGTCCCGATATTTCATTATTTATCAATGATTACAGTTTTATGGATGGCGGATTAACGAACGATACTCCTTTATTAATAACGAAATTAAGCGATGAAAGCGGAATTAATACCATGAACAGCGGCATCGGTCATGATATTGTTGCTACACTGGATGGGGAAAATTCATCGTCAGTTGTGCTTAACGCTTATTATACGTCCGACCTCGACAATTTCCGTTCGGGCGAAGTGCGGTATAAGTTTCCGCAATTAGCCGATGGAAAGCATTCGCTCATGCTGAAAGCCTGGGATGTTTTTAATAATTCGTCGGAGGCTGTCATAACTTTTATTGTGGCAAAAAACATGCAGATCACCATCACTTCCATAAATACATATCCAAATCCTTTCAAAGATGAGATCAAGGTTGATTTTGATATAAACCT
>CAZBZA010000354.1:0-3914 GCA_964495865.1 uncultured Lentimicrobiaceae bacterium | reverse complement strand
CAGCCGATATTCATTCGCATAAAGCCTTCGCCACCGGGGCCAAACATAATACCCGGATTAAATCCGACTTTTGCTTTGGAAAGGAAAAAATCGTTGAGTTCTTTATCCTGAAGTTCCATCGCTCTGCAGTCGAGCCAGACAAGGAACGTGGATTCAGGCTTAATGACTTTTATTTTCGGCAGATGTTTCAATGCGAATTCTTCCAGTATTTCAATATTTCCGGCAAGGTATTTCATAAGTTCATCCACGTACTCGTCGCCATGCAGGTAAGCTTCTTCAGATGCGATATTGCCAAAAACATTTCCACCACCTATATGCATGTGATCCAGCTGAGCGTTGAATTTCCGGCGCAGACTGTCATTTTCGATAATTACCGATGAGGTAGAAAGTCCCGACAGGTTGAAAGTTTTACTTGGTGCAACAGTGGTAATAGTTTGCATACTTATTTCATGCGAAAGTCCGGCTACCGGAATATGTTTATATTGATCGTAAACCAGGTCGCAGTGGATTTCGTCGGAGATAATAAGCACATTGTATTTCAGGCAGATTTCGGCCATTTGAATAAGTTCGCTGTGTGTCCACACGCTGCCACCCGGATTGTGAGGATTAGAAAGTATCAGCATTTTAGCTCCGTTTTTTGCCAGCGATTCCAGGTTTTTGAAATCCATACAAAGCCTTCCGTTATTCATCACCAGTTTGTTGTAAACCAGGGTTCTGTCATGGTCAGTAACAGCCGTGAAGAATGGAAAATATACCGGTGGCTGGGTAATAATAATATCACCCGGTTCAGTAAATGCAAGTACAGCCAGGTTAACTGCAGGTACCACACCCGGACAGAAACTTATCCATTCGCGGTCAACTTTCCACTGATGTCGGCGCAGCAACCAATCCATAAGGGAAGTGAAATAACTTTCGTCGCGCAAAGGGTAACCAAAAACCCCGTGGTTGGCACGATTGATTATAGCATCAGTAATGTATTCAGGCGTAAGAAAATCCATATCTGCTACCCACATCGGCAACACATCTTCGGCACCCAGAAATTTACCCGTTCCATCGTATTTGATGCAGGAGCTGCCTTTGCGCTCAATTATTCTGTCAAAATCAAAATTCATAATCTGATATTCCTGTTTAAAACGCCAAAGATATTGTTTTTAGCACTAACAGGATTTAGACGGCATTAAAATTCCAAATTTCAAATTCCAAGATCCAAATTCCAAGTGCCAAATACCAAAACAATTTCAAGTAAGCCATCCTTTCGGAAAATATGAGGGGCGACAAGGGGAGGGGAGACAAGGCGAAAGCAAGCTACAAGTTCCAAATTCCAAGATACAAGTTCCAAATTCCAAGCTCCAAATTCCAAAACTCCTCAACCGATCGCAGCGAGCTGAGCGTAGCTAAACCTCAAACCCGAAACAAGAAACAAGAAACAAGAAACCCTTCGCACCCCAAATTTGCCCATCCAGTCATAAATCTCTATTTTTGTTCTTTTAAACTGATTTCATGTTAAATCCCCAGGTAGCCCAGGTTTCGCGCAAATATTATTTCGACGACACGCCATTTATCAAGCTGATGCGCAAGCGGATACATAAAGTACTGCTTATTGCCAGTAATTATGATGCATTTATTCTGGAAAGTGACGGACGTATTGATGAACATATTTTTAATGAATATACATCGCTGAACCTTAGCAACCCGCCCGAGTTTATCCAGGTTCCTTCCGAAGAGCAGGCTCTCGATGTACTCGAAAGCGATAAAATTGATCTGGTTATTTGTATGCTTACGCTCGAGGACATCGACTCTTTCGACCTTGCCAAGCATGTAAAGCATAACTATCCTACAATTCCTATTGTTGTGCTAACCCCGTTTTCGAGGGAAGTTACCTTAAAGCTTTCGAACGAAGACCTGAGTATTATCGACTATGTTTTCAGCTGGTTAGGAAATCCTGATTTGTTGCTGGCCATCATAAAGCTTCTCGAAGATAAAATGAATGTTGAGTACGATGCACTCGAAGTCGGCGTTCAGGTTGTGCTCCTTGTAGAAGACTCCATCCGTTTTTATTCGAGTTACCTGCCTAATATTTATAAAATCATATTTCAGCAGACAAATTCGTTTATGACTGAAGGCCTGAACGAGCACCAGCGTATGATGCGCAAGCGGGGCCGGCCAAAGCTTTTGATGGCTACTACTTATGAGGAAGCGATACGTTTGTATGATAAATATGAGAAAAATCTGTTAGGAATCATCTCCGATATAAATTATAAGCGTGGCGGCCATGATGATCCGGAAGCGGGTTTCAGGCTGCTGAATTATGTGCGTTCGAAAACTGATTTTTTGCCTTTCGTGCTGCAATCTTCGGATGTAAAATACCAAAGAGTTGCCAATAACCTCGGTGTAGGTTTCATAAATAAGTACTCCAAAACAATGGCCATTGAGCTCCGGAACTTTATGATGGAGTATTTTGCTTTTGGCGATTTTGTATTTGTCGATCCCGAAACACACAGGGAAATTATGCGTGCCCCCGACCTGAAAGCTTTGCAGAAACGTATTTTTCAGGTTCCGGATGCATCGTTGGAATATCATATTTACCGGAATCATTTAACAAGATGGCTGTTTGCACGGGCACTTTTCCCGCTTGCAGAGTTTTTCAGGGATGTTCGTCCCGGCGATTTTACTGATCTCGACGATATCCGCAGGTTTATTTTCGAATCCATTGCCGGCTACAGGCTTAACAAAGCCCGGGGAATTATCGCCCAGTTTGATCGCGAAACATTCGACGAATACATCAGTTTTACCCGAATCGGCGATGGCTCCATTGGTGGAAAAGCGCGCGGACTCGCATTCCTCGATTCCATTGTGAACCGAAACAGGCTTTTCGACAGGTTTAATGATGTGGTTATCAATATTCCGCAAACGGTAGTGCTTTGTACTGATATTTTCGACGAATTTATGGAAGATAACGATTTGTATAAAATCGGACTTTCCGATCTGAGCGATTCAGAGATTCTTATCAATTTTGTAAATGCACGTTTGCCATTGCGTCTTCACGATGATCTTCTGAAATTTATTCACCTCGGTAAAAAGCCTATTGCGGTGCGTTCGTCCAGTTTACTCGAGGATTCACATTATCAGCCATTTGCAGGGGTTTATTCCACCTACATGGTGCCGGTAATGCCTGATGACGACAGATTTACACTCGAACTGGTAAGCAATGCGATAAAAAGCGTTTATGCTTCGGTTTTCTTTCACGACAGTAAAGCATATATGGCCGCTACCAGTAATGTAATTGATCAGGAAAAAATGGCCGTTGTATTACAGCATGTTACCGGAACACAATACGATGATCGGTTTTATCCTTCTTTCTCGGGAGTTGCGCGATCGATAAATTTTTATCCCATCGCACCCGAAAAATCCGAAGACGGAATTGCCAGTATTGCTATGGGTTTAGGAAAATATATTGTTGACGGAGGCGTTTCCATCAGGTTTTCACCTAAATATCCGCATAAAATCATGCAATTGTCATCGGCAGAAATGACCTTGCGCGAAACGCAAAAATACTTTTATGCGCTTGATATGGACCCATATAGTTTCAGGCCTTCGGTTGATGATAGCGTGAATCTGAAAAGACTGAAACTCGAAGTTGCCGCGGAAGACAGCTCGTTCAAGGACATGGTTTCCACATTTGATTTTGAAAATCATACCATCAGGGAAGGTATTTTGCACGACGGGAAACGGGTTGCAACTTTTGCCAATATATTGAACCACAATACTTTTCCATTATCGAAAATTCTTTCCTTATGCCTCGAAATGGGCCAGCGCGAAATCGGGAAACCTATCGAAATTGAGTTTGCTGTTGAATTGAATAAACCCAAAGGTCAGCCGGCAGTATTTAGCTTGCTGCAAATAAGGCCCATTGT
>CAZBZA010000353.1:0-3919 GCA_964495865.1 uncultured Lentimicrobiaceae bacterium | reverse complement strand
ATACAATGACTGGTGTAAATGATGAAGGAGACAAATCAGGTGATGATGCCATTCGGGTACTTTCGGCTGACGGTCTTGAAGTAGTTGTTGACCTTACCGTGTTATACAAAGTAATGCCAAATGAAGCTCCGCGTATCCTGAAAGAGATTGGAACGGATTACCGGAATACTATTGTCCGACCCATTTGCCGGACGAAAATCAGGGACAATGCTGTTTATTACGATGCTATTTCGCTTTACTCAACCAAGCGTGATGAGTTTCAGGCGCGGATTTTTAAGACCATTGAGAGTGATTTTAAGAATCGTGGATTGATGCTGGAACAGCTGCTGGTACGCAATATCACGCTTCCGGCCTCTGTAAAAACTACCATCGAATCAAAAATTAATGCCGAACAGGATGCACAAAAAATGACTTTCGTTTTACAAAAAGAAAAACAGGAAGCCGAACGTAAAAGGGTAGAAGCACAGGGAATTGCCGATTACCAGAAGATACTCAGTACCGGGCTCAGCGACAAACAGCTTCAGTACGAAATGATAAAAGCTATTTCCACCTCGCCCAATGCCAAACTGATTATTATAGATACAAAGAAGAGTGCTCCTTTTATTATTGACACAAAATAATGGATAGCCTTGCTTATAACGCATAAAACAAAAAAGTCCTGTGATGAGCAGGACTTTTTTGTGATAATTAACTAGTATACTTACTTCGCTGGAAGTTCATCAATGTCAATAACATAAGAACCGGCAAAATCCATTACATCGAAACGCAGGTATTCAAAGTCATTTACAGGCATCTCGGTACTTTCACTGGTGCTGGTTTCAATATATTTATTTACATCAAATCGCAGGTAATAGAAATTGGTTTCAGCCGGCAATTCAACAATAGCAGTTTCGTCCGTGAATTTATTTACATCGAAACGAAGGTAGTTGTAGTAGATTTCTGAATTAACTTCATTATTTGAACCTGGAACTCCGGTGGCAGAAATTTGCTTTTTAACACCAGATTTAACGATATCGCCAGTGCCTGAAATTTTGGGATTTGAAATTGCAGCAACTGAAATAAACAAAGCCAGGGTTAGGGGTGTGAAATTTTTGATAGTTATCAACGTTTTCATGTTTGTATGTTTCTTTTTCTATTGAGAGGGTGTTTTATTTTTATAGTTATTTTTGTGTACGAATATTTGACGTTATCCTTACGATAAAACCGATTAACCTTGTAAGGGATAAAATCAAGCAAATTCAGTTTAAATATGTTATACTTAAAGCCCCTCAAATACTTATATAATAAGATATTTCTACTGCATTTTAACTTGGCTTACTTAAACAGTTTGTAATCGTTTTTTGTTCGATGCTTCTGGAAAAATTAATCTGATCCGTTTAATTCACCAGCAAACAATTATTATGCGCCTGAAGTAAAATTAAATTTGTGGATGGAGGAAGTTACATTGTGCTCAATCAAAAATCCGCATATCATTAATCGTATAGCATAAACCAGGCAAAACATTACGTTCATGCATTCATCCAATATTAAAATGTTGCTTTCCCTATTTTTGAAAACTCATACTGCTTAAAAATCTATACTGTTACTTTTTATTGCAACATCCCTCTTACGAAAATAACGATCACATTATCCCAACTACAAAAATTATCTTTTCCTATGTTTCAGTTTAAAATGCCGAAGGCACTTATCGTAAAAATCAACACTAAGCGTGTGATTCCTCTACTATTTCTGGCAACCATGTTTTTCTTCGCTTCTGTTAGTTTAACAATGGCTGAGTCTCATCAAAGCATTCAATCCGGAGTAACCATAGATGATTATTCCGTTTCAGGAACTGCGAAAGGAGTTGGATTATGGATACTTTTTACCCTGGTAATCAGCTTTGGGTTAAATAACCATTTACGGAAAAGGGAAAGCAGGCCGGAAAACACCAAAAGCTAAATGAGTAGCTGCAATCCGGATTTTATATTTGACGATTACAATATTACCCAAGTAAAACGGATTCCGGTTTACAGGTGAACAATTTGTGTTCAATTGTATCCCAATGGAAACCTGTGATCTAATTTACTCTTCATATTCAATTCTCAAAAGTTTTAATTCATCTACCAGTTCCATGATACCTTGTTGCAACAGATTGTAAGTCGGCTGCAATCCTTCGGAATTCTTCTCCGCGCCTTTTTGTTCAAGTTCGTGGCACAAACCACTTAGTTCAGCTGACATATATGCTACAACGCCTTTTAAGCCATGAGCTTTGCGGTTCAGAACCGGGAAATCAAGCACAGTAATACTTTGCTGCAATTCCTGAAGGGCTTGAGGGTAATCATTGTTAAAAATATCCATTACCTGAACAACCACTTCTTTATCATAGTATTGGAAGTTCTCCTTGAATTTTTCTCTGTTAATCATTTTGCGTAGTTCTAGTTTGGGATGAGTGGTCAATACTGCGTAATAATTCCGGCATTCCTGCAGTCGGGGGTTGTTTAGGAACAAAAAATATTTGTTTTAATAACCCAGCCGCTTGAGGCATAATTTCAGGCTGTCGCGCCAATATGGTATTTCGAGAGCGAACGTATTTTTAATCTTTTGTTTATTCAAAACACTGTAGTATGGCCTTACCGCCGGTAAAGGATAATCTTTTGTTTCGATGGCACTTAGCTGGCACTTAATGCCGGTTATTTCAACTATTGCTTTTGCAAAATCGTACCAGCTGCTTACGCCTTCGTTTGAGTAATGAAATAAATCAACGCCTTTCAAATCTGTTGTCTGAGGGATGATGTCCAGTATTGCTTTTGCCAGATCAGGAGCATAGGTGGGGGTACCTGTCTGATCGTACACTATGTTCAGTTTTCCGCGTTCAGTTCCGTATTTGAGTATCGTTTTCACGAAATTATTCCCGAAAGCAGAGTATAACCACGATGTACGGATTATAATTGCTTTAGTTCCATGTTTAAGTATTTCCTGTTCTCCGGCAAACTTACTGCGGGCATACACCGAAACGGGATTTGTTTCAGATGTTTCGGCTATGGGAGCATACGTTTTGCCATCAAAAACATAATCTGTCGAAACATGAACCAGCAAGGTATTGTATTTCGTTGCAACCCTGGCCAATATGCCGGGAGCGGTAGCATTAATAAGGTAGGCATTATGCTCGTCATTTTCAGCTTTATCAACCGCAGTATATGCAGCACAATTAATAATGGCTTCCGGTTGGTTGGCTTCAAAATAATGTTCAACAGCCGAATGATCGGTTATATCCAGTTCGTCAACATCAGTATAAAGGAAATGATAAGAAGGATATAATCCGGACAATTCTCTCAACTCATTGCCTAATTGACCATTAGAGCCTGTTACCAGAATTTTCATAATTTATTTTTTATGATGTATCAGATTATGGATGCGAAAAAGTCGATGGTTTTAACGAGCCCCTGTTCAAGTGGAATTTTTGGTGACCAGCCGAGTTCTTTTAGCGCCAGGTCGATATTTGGCTGGCGCTGCGTCGGATCATCGGGTGGTAGTGGCATGCGGATAATTTTCGATTTCGAATTGGTAAGATTTATCACCATTTCGGCAAGTTGCAGAATAGTAAATTCATTTGGGTTTCCAATGTTAACAGGGCCGGTAAAATTTTCACCTGTTGCCATCATGCGGATCATTCCTTCCACCAGGTCGTCAACATACTGAAAACTTCGGGTTTGGCTGCCATCGCCATAAATGGTAATATCTTCACCCTGCAAAGCCTGAACTATAAAGTTTGACACAACGCGACCATCGTGAGGGTGCATGCGTGGGCCGTAAGTATTGAAAATGCGTATTATTTTAATGCGTACGTTATTTTGTTTATGATAATTCACAAACAGCGTTTCGGCGGCTCTTTTTCCTTCGTCGTAACAGGCTCTTTCGCCAATGGGGTTTACGTGGCCCC
>CAZBZA010000352.1:0-3940 GCA_964495865.1 uncultured Lentimicrobiaceae bacterium | reverse complement strand
TAAGTGATTTTTCTATGGAGGAAATTGAAAGGGAAAAAGTTTAAAATTCAAAGTTTAAAGTTCAAAATTCAAAGTTTAAGAAGATTTTCGGATTGAGATACTCCCTTTATGCGGGCACTCCCTAACCCCTAAATCCCAATCCCCAAAACCTAATCTTCATTTCTCCTATCCATCTCCCGCTTATTGTCCTTCGTTTTTAGCGTTTCGCGTTTGTCGTAATTTTTCTTGCCTTTGGCTATCGATATGGTGACTTTACAAAAACCTTTGTCGTTTACAAAAAGCTCAACCGGAATGATTGTAAGTCCTTTTTCGCGGGTTTTACCAATGATTTTTTTAAGCTCACGACGGTTTAATAAGAGTTTACGGGCACGTTTGGCGATATGGTTAAACTGGTTACCAAATTTATATTCCGAAATATGCGCATTAAGCAAGTACAGTTCATCACCGTTGAAAGCACAATAACTATCGGTCAGGTTCACTTTGCCTTCGCGTACTGATTTAATTTCAGTACCTAAAAGTACAATGCCTGCCGTAAACTGCTCAACCAGGAAATACTCGAATCCTGCTTTTTTATTCTTTATAGTGATGATATTGGCCATGGGTGGCAAAGATAGTGAAAATAGGATTTGGGTTTTAGGGGTTTGGGTTTGGGGATTTTCGATTTTCGATTTTCGATTTTCGATTTACGAAGTACGATTTGAAATTCTATTAAAGTTTTACCGTAATTCCTGCCATAAAATTAACTCCGGCTTGTGGAAAATAACCATCAAGTTTTTGTAATTCATTTTCGTATGAATAACGATATACCCAGGCGTTGGATTCGTATTCGGTATTAAAAATATTATTGATCATCAGCGAGAAACCAATTTCTTTGCAGAAACCGGGATTCAGGGTATAACTTATAAGAAGGTTGTTTACAAAATAGGAATCGAGCTGGCGGTCACTGTTTTGTGTATTGTCGATGTATTGTTTACCTACAAGTTTACTAATTAAATTTACATTTAATCCTTTAAAAGCAGTCCAGCTGATATTGCTGTTTCCGATAATTGCCGGCGAGAAAGCGAGATCTGTATTGCTGTGTTCTACAGTTAATTGTCCCCAGGTATCCCAATCGTCGATAAACTCGGTAAATGCAATGATTTTATTTTTGCTTACTGTTAACGATGGCTCCCATTTCAGGTTTCCGGCAATCAGTACTTTGGCCGAAAGTTCGATTCCTGTGCGATAACTCTCCGGAACATTGACCATTACAGCTGCTCCTACATCATTAATTGCGCCGGTTAACACAAGCTGATCGTTATAATACATGTAATATATATTGGTGGTAAATGCAAAACGGCTGCTGTTGAACGTGTACCCGGCTTCGGCATCATAAAGCGTTTCCTTAATAGGAACAGGTTTTGATATGTCGGCGTCAACAAAATTATCGCGGTTAGGTTCGCGGTTAGCAATTGATACGGATGCAAATACATTCTGTTTTTCAGTTGGCTGATATGAAATTCCGGCTTTCGGGTTAAAGAAGTTAAAAGTATGATTTTGAGTGATATCGCGGGTGTCATCATCAATTCCATCAATTGAATAATAAATGCGGCGGTATTGCAGATCCACCCATGTGTGTATCAATTCAGTAAGAGCATATTCAGTTTTTACAAAAACATTAAAGTCTTTTTTTAAAGCCTGGTTGCGGTACCATTCGTGATTATTCTCGCTGTTACCGGCAAACTGCGCCCAAATAACATTTCCGAAATGATTCCCGCTGTAAGTATTCCACGATCCACCAACCGATGTTTGTAACCGGCTTATGTGATAATTTAAAGACCATGTTAAACCCGTAAACGTATTTGCCAGTTGTTTCTGCCTTATAAGGTCGCTGCTGCTGATAATGCCGTCGGGTGTAAAAATTGTATCCGAATTCATTAAATAATATGGCGAATTGGTAACAATAGTTTCGATGCCATAATCCTCCAGATCATCACTTTCGCGGTATTGTTCGTAATATCCCGATCCGCGGGTATGGTGAACCGCCGTATTCAGAAATAGTTTTTTGTTGAATTCGTGAGAGTAGATGGCCTGGTAATGAGTTTGGGTGTAATTATCAGTTTCATTGTCATAATAACGTTCTATTCCTTTATTATCAATATACCAGCCTGTTCCATTATAAGTCCGGTTTGTGTCGAGGATTGTGGAAGGAACTCCATCCCACGACTGGTATGTTTTTTCTTTACCCGAAAAAATATTCAAACGCAGCAAATCTTTTCCTGATGTGTAAGCGCCTGAAATATAATAGGATAGCAGGTCGGATGAAGCCCTGTCAATATACCCGTCCGACGAAAGTTTCGAAATACGTGCATCCACACTAAAATGTTTTTCGAACAGCCCGGTACCGAACGAGAGCGTATTTTTCAAGGTGTTGAATGATCCAAATGCACTGTTTACTTCGGCATAAGGTTTTGATTTGAGTTGCGTTGATTGCAGATTTATACTTGCACCAAAAGCAGAAGCACCATTTGTTGATGTTCCAACTCCGCGCTGTATCTGAATATTATCGGTGCTGGCGGCAAAATCCGGCAGATCGACCCAAAACACATTATGCGATTCGGGATCGTTAAGTGGAATTCCGTTTATGGTAACATTTATTCTGGTCATATCGGTTCCCCGGATTCGTAAAGCGGTATACCCCATGCCATTGCCTGCATCAGAAGTAGAAACTGACGAAATACTGTTACCAAGCAAAACAGGCAGGTCCTGTCCAAAATTCATGGAAGAAATTTCTTTTTTACTAATGTTCTGATAAGCAACAGGCGTGTTGTTCCCTGCACGTGTCGAACGTACAATAACTTCATCTTCAAGTATTACGGAAGGTTTTAATGCAATCGGGAGATTACTGTTTTTCGATAAATTGATCTCAGTTGTGTCGTTACTAAATCCAATATAACTTGTTACGATTGTGTACGGCCCGGGTTTAAGATTGGCTATTGAAAAAGTACCCGAGTTTTTACTGACAGCCGTGTGAAAAGTGTTAACCAACCTAATGTGAGCTCCAGGCAGTGATTGATTTGTTTCGCTATCGGTGATTTTTCCCGAAAGGTTAAATTGTGCCAATCCCAGGAATGGCAAAACGACCAGCATGGCTGGTACGAGCATTTTTTTCATTAATTTGTACTTTATAAAGTTAAACTTCAAATGGCGAACAGGGAAAATCCATTCATTTAAAGTTTGTCCATCCCTTCGCCGGCATTACCCGTATCAGGTTCAATGGGTTTGATCTCAGCCCGTTTTGTTAAGGCACCCCTATTCTTTAATCAGATGCAAAAGTAAGTCTTTTTTTTGGAAAGAGGATGGGAAGATTTACGATTTTCGATTTACGAAGTGCGATTTACGGAATAAGGAATGCGGATTGCGGATTTGAAATTTGAATTGTGATTTGTGATTTGTGATTTTGGAATTTGGAATTTGGTATTTGGAATTTGGATCTTTACCCCTGCGTGAATCCCAAAATGAATTAAATTTGTTCAAAAATAAGCTCGTGATGAAAATCTGTATAATTAACGGCCCAAATCTGAATTTGCTTGGTATCCGCGAGCCGGGTGTTTACGGCAGCGAATCGTTCGAAGCCTATTTGGAAATATTGAAGAAAAAATATCCTGAGGTCGAATTTGCTTATTATCAGTCAAATATAGAAGGAGAAATTATTAATAAACTGCACGAAACAGGTTTTTTATATGACGGTATAATTCTAAATGCCGGTGGGTATACACATACTTCGGTTGCCATTGGCGATGCTGTAAAAGCGATAAAAACGCCGGTTGTCGAAGTTCATATCTCGAATATTTATGCCCGGGAGGAATTCAGAAGTATCTCGATGATTTCGGCCGGAATGAAAGGTGTAATTTCAGGTTTCGGAATGGATTCATACAGGTTGGGAGTGGAGAGTTTTTTG
>CAZBZA010000351.1:0-3940 GCA_964495865.1 uncultured Lentimicrobiaceae bacterium | reverse complement strand
TTCAAAAATTATGATTATATTGTAGTCGCATTTTTGATTAATTTTTAATCAAAAGTAATACATTTTCAATAATAATGTACAACGACCTGAAAATAATTTCACCGCAGGGGTTTCCTGACAATCTGCGCAGGACGGGCCGCACCATTGTGCATATGGATCTCGACACATTTTTTGTAGCTGTGGAGCGGCTTATGAACAGCCAGCTCATCGGAAAACCTGTGATTGTAGGTGGCTTTTCGGACCGCAGCGTGGTATCAAGTTGCAGCTACGAAGCACGTAAGTTCGGGGTGCATTCGGCCATGCCCATGAAAATGGCACGTATGCTTTGCCCCGATGCTACCGTGGTGCGCGGCGATATGGAGCAATACACCAAATACTCCAACCTGGTAACCGATGTTATTGCCGAAAGCGCACCTGTGTACGAAAAAGCCAGTATCGATGAGCATTACCTAGATATTACCGGCATGGACCGCTTTTTCGGCAGCGTGAAATGGACTCACGATCTCCGGCAACGTATTATCAGTGAAACAGGACTGCCTATTTCGCTGGGACTTTCGGTAAACAAAACGGTATGTAAAATAGCCACCGGCGTAGCCAAACCCAATGGCGAACTTGAAATCCCGGTCGAAAGGGTAATTCCGTTCCTGGGGCCACTTTCGATAAGCAAAATCCCCGGTATAGGCGAAAAGACCTACCGGTTGCTGCGCTCCATGGGTATTGCCACCATCGATACTCTCGGCCATATGCCACCCGAAATGATGGTAAAAGTGCTGGGACAAAACGGACTGATAATCTGGAAGAAAGCCAACGGCATCGACACCACTCCTGTTATCCCCTATTCCGAACGGAAATCGATCAGCACCGAAACTACTTTTGAGCAGGATACTATTGATATTCATATGATTAACGAACTACTGGTGCAAATGGTGGAAAAAATTGCCTTTTCGCTCCGTAAAAAACAAAAACTAACCTCCTGCATAACGTTAAAAATCCGATACTCCAACTTCGATACGCATACTGTGCAGCAGCGTATTGGCTACACTTCGTTCGATCATGTGCTCATTCCCGTGGCTAAAGAACTGTTCCGCAAACTTTACCAGCGCCGCATGCTGATACGGCTGATTGGTGTAAAATTCAGCTATTTGGTAACCGGCGTGCAGCAGATCGACCTTTTCGACCAAACGCCTGAACTTATAAACCTCTATCAGGCTATGGATCGCATGCGGTTACGCTACGGTCGGGATAAACTGGTAAGAGCTGTAGGCCTTGGGATAAAAGATGAAGAGGAGGATTGATGTCGGATGTGTGATTTCGGATGTCGGATCTATTAAGCCATCTAAATCCCAAGTCTCAAGTTCCAAATCCCAAATTCCAAGTCGTAAATTCTAAGTCTCAAATTCCAAGTCCCAAATTCCAAGTCTCAAATTCCAAATCGTACCTCATAAATCGTAAATCGTAAATCCCTCATGTACCTCAACTGCCACTCAAATTACAGCCTCCGTTACGGCACTCTTCCTGTTGATAAACTGGTGGAAATAGCGGTGGCTAATGGCATTGATAAACTTGTACTTACCGATATCAATAACAGTTCGGCTGTGGTTGACTTTGTGATCGCATGCAATAAGAGCAACATAAAACCCGTGGCGGGTATCGAATTCCGCGACGGAAATGAACTCTTATATATAGGTATAGCCCGTAACAACGAAGGATTTATGGAGTTGAATGAATTCCTGAGCCATCACAATATTAACAAACTTCCTTTGCCACTGCAGGCGCCGGAGTTCATCCACTGCTATGTAATTTACCCTTTCGGGGAAAAATCGCCGAAGAAGTTGCGCGATAATGAATACACCGGTATCCGGAGCACGGAACTTAACAAACTGCTTTCGGCAGAATACCGCAACCGACTGCAAAAACTCGTAGCATTATGCCCGGTAACTTTTGATAGTGAAGCCGGATATGAACTGCACCGCAATCTACGTGCTATCGATAACAATATCTTGCTGAGTATGCTCATTCCTTCGCAGGTGGCTGCTCCGGATGAACTCTTTAGTTCTCCTTCAGAACTGGAAAAACTATTCGAAAATCACCCGCAGATTATATCAAACACACGTAAAATACTGAATGATTGTACTATCGCTATCGATTTCAGCACAGTAAAAAACAAAAAACTCTTTACGCAAAGTGCTTATGACGATCGCTTGCTGCTCGAGAAGTTAGCCCAGGACGGACTAGTTTACCGCTATGGCAAAAACAATAAGGAAGCCAGACAGCGGATAAAACACGAACTCGAAATCATTGATAAACTTGGCTTTTCGTCGTATTTCCTCATCACCTGGGATATAATCCGCTATACTATGAGCCGTGGTTTTTACCATGTGGGACGAGGCAGCGGGGCCAACAGCATAGTGGCTTATTGTCTTCGTATAACCGACGTGGATCCTATCGAGCTGGATCTCTATTTCGAACGTTTCCTGAATCCGAGGCGAAGCAGTCCGCCGGATTTTGATATCGATTTTTCGTGGAAGGACCGCGATGAAGTTTTCGATTATATTTTTAAACGATATGGGCATAAACATACTGCTTTGCTTGGAGCAACATCCACATTTAAAGGGAAATCGAGCCTTCGCGAACTGGGAAAAGTGTACGGCTTACCAAAAGAAGAAATTGATATTTTAGTGGAAGAGCCTAACAATCCGCTGAATAACAACGATATCGCCAGGCATATCGTACAACTTGCCACGCGCATGACGGACTTCCCGAATATCCGCAGCATACATGCCGGAGGGGTGCTGATTTCGGAAGAACCCCTTACCGCCTACACCGCAATCGATATGCCGCCAAAGGCTTTCCCGACCACACAATGGGATATGTACGTAGCCGAAGACCTTCGGTACGAAAAACTCGATATCCTGAGCCAGCGAGGCCTGGGGCATATTCAGGAAGCCGTTGACATCATTAAACAAAACAGGGGAATAAGCATTGATATTCACCGCGTAAGCGATTTTAAAAAAGATGCTAAAATTAAAAAACAGCTGAAATCGGCCGAAACAATAGGCTGTTTTTATATTGAAAGCCCTGCCATGCGTGGGTTATTGAAAAAGCTGAAATGCGACAACTACCTCACGTTGGTTGCGGCGAGTAGCATTATTCGCCCGGGAGTTGCACGCTCAGGCATGATGAAGGAATACATCTGGCGCTTTCACAATCCTGATAAATTCAAATACCTGCATCCCATTATGGAAGAGCAACTTGCCGAAACTTATGGCGTAATGGTGTACCAGGAAGATGTACTTAAAATCTGTCACCATTTTGCAGGACTTGACCTTGCTGATGCCGATGTGCTGCGCCGTGCCATGAGCGGCAAATACCGTTCCAGGGTTGAGTTCCAGAAAATTGTGGATAAATATTTCGAAAGCTGTTACCAGCAGGGACATTCCGAAGAAGTTACCAAAGAAGTCTGGCGGCAGATTGAGTCGTTCGCAGGATATTCTTTTTCAAAGGCACATTCGGCTTCATTTGCGGTGGAAAGTTACCAGAGTTTGTTTCTGAAATCGTATTACCCGCTTGAATTCATGACCGCGGTGCTCAACAACTTTGGCGGGTTTTACCAGGCCTGGGTTTATATCAACGAAGCTAAGCGATGCGGTGCAAGCATTGAACTTCCATGCATCAACCGGAGCAATCACACCACCACTATCAGCGGGAACACAATCTGGCTGGGATTTGTATATATCGCCAACCTCGAAAGCAATACCGTTAATGCCATTATCGACGAACGAACACGCAATGGTCCTTATCAGAGCCTTGCTGATTTTGTAAACCGTGTTCCGCTTACGTTAGATCAGGCAATTCTCCTTATCCGGCTTAACGCGCTGCGGTTTACCGGAACCAGTAAGCAGCAGTTATTGTGGGAAGTGCATCTGCTGTTACGGAAATC
>CAZBZA010000350.1:0-3946 GCA_964495865.1 uncultured Lentimicrobiaceae bacterium | reverse complement strand
AATCTCATCCGAAAACATCCATGCTGCACCACCATTACCTTTATGTCCCGGAGGGCAGACACCGATATTGGTTGCTACCATTTTTACGAAACGGGCGTTAATTGGGTTAACCTGCATTTCGAAGGTTTTCAGTATTCCGCCTTCTTTTTCTGCCGGGACTTCATTTTTTATCACGCCTGCCGAACGGTAATCGGTTCCGTTATCGGAAACAAAGAATTCGATTTTTGAAGGGAAGAAAATCCAGGCGTTATTGTCCTGGAAAAATCCGGCACCGAACGTTGATAAAGGTTTAACCTGTCGCAAATCAATAATTGCTTCGAGATTCACTTTTTCAAAACCCAGCCAGCCGCCGATCCTGAAATCGGGCGAACAACGGATTCCATCAATCAGGTTGTTGGCTCCACCACTCGAATACTGGTTAGCAGGAGGAAACGTAAGTTTTATATCCCTGTCATCGTTCATTTTAACAAACTCGGAAGTCACGACTGAACTAACACTGCCGTCCAACTGTGCGTAAAATTTTATTACCGAAGTTTGATCTATTATGAAAGGAGCAGTG
Source organism: uncultured Lentimicrobiaceae bacterium (assembly GCA_964495865.1). Lineage (GTDB taxonomy): Bacteria > Bacteroidota > Bacteroidia > Bacteroidales > UBA4417 > UBA4417. The sequence continues at coordinate 3,387 of CAZBZA010000350.1, read as the reverse complement.
TAAGCCTGTGTTTTTGTGTTGCCATCTTCTCCGGTAATGCTGTAAAACAGGGAAGCTCCTGCCGGGCCGGTAACCGTAATTGTTTTTTTATCCTTAAATGATTTAGCAGCGTCCAGAATTGCCGGTGCCGGGATAATAAGGTTATCAGTAATTGCAGTATGAGGTTCATTTTTTGCGCCGGTTCCCCAGTTTTTATTTGGGGTATTTCCCATCACGAAGGTGAGTTCGCCGCCATTCATTATATCCGAATGATTAAGAAAAGAAGCATCGTGTTTAGCGCCATTCAGAGTGGCTGAACGGATATAAAAATTGTTAGCCGAAATATTTTTTGCATTGATCACGAATTTCTTTCCGTTTTCAAGATTGATGGTTACTTTGTTAAACCATGGTGTTCCGATTACATAGTAATCAGCTCCCGGGGTTACAGGGTAAAAGCCCATTGCACTCATAACTGCCCAGGCCGACATCTGGCCACAATCCTCATTACCCGAAAGACCATCCGGATTGTTGTGATAAAGTGTATTCAGAATCTGGTGAACACGTTGTTGGGTTTTCCATGGCTGGCTCACAAACGGATACAAATAAGCCATGTGATGACTGGGTTCGTTGCCATGCGCATACTGACCGATCAGGCCTGTAATATCGCTTTGGTCGCGGCCCGAGGTTTTTGAAGAAGCCGTAAATAACTGGTCGAGTTTTTTCGCCAGGTTTGCTTTTCCCCCATGCAATCTGATTAATCCATCAATGTCCTGAACCGCCGAAAAACTATATTGCCACGAATTGGCTTCGGTATAATTAAAATTAACTTCATACGGATCGAAAGGATTAAACCAGCCTCCGTTTGAGCGGGCACGCATGAAACCGGTGGAAGCATCGAAAATATTTTTATAATACTGACCACGTTTGTTGAAATAAGCATACTCTTCGTTGTTGCCGATTGATTTTGCAAACTGAGCTATACACCAGTCGTCGTAAGCGTATTCCAGTGTTTTCGAAACACTTTCGGCTTCATCTTCGGTAGCAATGTATCCATTTTGAGCTAATGCTTTTAATCCTTCATTGCCTTCGCGGGTTGCACTTTTGCGCATAGCCTGCAATGCTTTTTCGGTATCAAAACCTTTAATTCCTTTGAAATATGCATCAACAATCACAGGTACCGAATGATAACCTATCATGCAGAAAGTTTCGTTTGCTGCTAGTTCCCAAACAGGTAACAAGCCGCCCTGATCATATTGAATCATGAATGTTTTGATATAATCGAGTGTGCGTTTCTGATCAATAATTGTCATTAAAGGATGGTAAGCGCGGTAGGTATCCCACAATGAAAACACAGAATAATTAGTAAAATCCAGCGCTTTATGAACTTTAAGGTCGCGGCCCCGGTAACTTCCGTCAACATCCATATACATATTTGGATTCACCATGGTATGATAAAGAGCGGTGTAAAAAACTGTTTTCTGATTATCCGTGCCACCTTCAACTTCAATTTTTGAAAGCTCCTTATTCCAGGTTGTTTTTGCGCTGTTGCGGACATTTTCGAAATCCCAGCCCGGAATTTCGGCATTCAGATTGAGCCTTGCCCCATCAGTACTAACAGCTGAAATTCCTACTTTAACCAGTATTTTTTCGCCGGCTGTAGTGCTGAAATGAAAAATGGCTTTGATATTTTTCTCTTTATCAGCCGATTTAATGCCGGGTTTGGTTTTGTTGTCAATAGCAATTTCGTACGAAGTGAATGGTTTCGAAAACTCAGCCACAAAATACACATATTGATTTTCGGCCCATGAGCGTGAACGGCGTAAACCTTCTATCTGTGTGTTACTTATAACTTTAATTGACGATTCAAGAACTTCGTCGCGGTGAAAAAGATCGACAAGGATATTTGCCTCACTGGCAGCCGGAAACGTGTAGCTGTGGAAACCTACCCGCATGGTGGCAGTTAATTCGGCAGTTATATTGTAATCGTCGAGAACTACCTTATAATATCCCGGATCTGCATCTTCGCTGCTATGTTTAAATTTTGAGCCGTAACCGGGTTTCCCATCCGAACCATTGTTCCAGCGTGTTTCGCCCGTATTTGGCATAAACAGGATGTCGCACAAATCAGGAACACCGGTTCCGTTTAAGTGTGTATGCGAAAAACCATAGATATAGCTATCGTCGTAATGATATCCACCACAGCCATCCCATCCTTCGAGGCGGGTATCAGGGCTTAACTGAACCATTCCGAAAGGCACGGTAGCGCCGGGATATGTATGTCCGTGACCACCGGTTCCGATAAAGGGGTTCACAAAATCGGCAGGTGTTTTCTGTGCTATTGTTATGCACGAAATTGCTACCGAAACAAGCAAAAGGAATGCTGTCTTTTTCATAATTGCTGAGAATATAATTGGATTGAATGAATTGATTTAGTGCCAATGAGGTTGTAAAAATACAATCTTTTTAAATTTATTTACAAAGTTACAAAAATTAAATTATTTTTGTTCCTTTAAGAAGGTAATCCAGAGAGGATGCACATCCAGAGAGAGCCTGTAAATGAAATAATTAAAATCGTTTCAACATGAAAAATGTCATCACTTACCTGTTTGCAATTATTTTTGGGATAGTAACTTTTTCGCTACAAGCCCAGGAACCTCCAATACCGATAAGTCCGAGGAATTATGTTTGTTATAAAGCGGCTTCCCCGGTTGTTGTTGATGGTTTGATAAACGAAGCAGACTGGAATTCTGTACCCTGGAGTGAGTATTTTGTTGATATTGAAGGAAGTCTGAAGCCACTGCCAACCTATAAAACCAGGATGAAAATGCTTTGGGATGACAAATACCTTTATATAGCTGCCGAACTGGAAGAACCACATGTATGGGCAACCCTCACGGAGCGGGAAAGTATAATCTTTTATGACGACGATTTTGAAGTTTTTATCGATCCGGATGGCGATACACATCATTACATCGAATACGAAATGAATGCCTTCAATACCCAGTGGGACCTGCTTCTGCTTAAGCCTTACCGTGATGACGTAAAGCAAAATGTAGCTATTGACAACTGGAATATTAACGGAATGAAATCAGCTGTTTATGTGAATGGAACCGTTAATAATCCGGCTGATACCGATAAAGGCTGGACGCTTGAAATTGCTTTCCCGCTGGATGCTCTGACCGAACTGAGCGCCACCGGCAAAAATCCGGTTCAGGGCGAACAGTATCGTATTGGTTTTTCGCGTGTTGACTGGACTATGGATGTTGTTGACGGAAAGTATAAAAAACGCACTCATAAGGTTGATGGCATTGAAAAACCATTGCCCGAAAATAACTGGATCTGGTCGCCGCAGGGAGTTATCGCCATGCACCAGCCCGAAACCTGGGGATTCCTGCAATTTTCGGAAAC
>CAZBZA010000349.1:0-3990 GCA_964495865.1 uncultured Lentimicrobiaceae bacterium | reverse complement strand
CAGTCACAAAATAGGGTTACATGCATGATATGTTGATAAGCGAAATTAATAAATAATTAATTAGTCTCGATATTTAAACAGTTTTATTTTCAGTACAAAATTAGGACTCAAATCTTTTGCGCAATACCAAAAGCTGAAGCGGTTTTAGAGCACTACTTATAGTCCAATACTTTAAATCCGACAAATTAACCGTTAATCTATTTAAGGTCAAGCTTTTCAATTTTATTGCCTATTGATACGGCTTTCATTTCGTTTTCTAAACTTATGAATTCATTTTTCCTGACTGTTTTAACCTGCTCGCCTTTTTTTAGCAGATGTATTTCATCGCAGGTGTCGCTTAGTGTAGAAAATATATGCGACGAAACGATCACAATTTTACCTAACCCCCTTAGATTGTGTATTATCTCCGTTATGATTATGTTACTTTGAATGTCAACACCATTAAAGGGTTCGTCGAGGATGTAATATTTGTTCTCCTGAAAAAGAATTGCTGTAAGGGCTAATTTCTTTTTCATCCCGGTGGAATATGTGGAAGCATATTGCGATAAGGGTAAATCAAATATGTTTCTGCTTTCAATGTCATTTATTTGTTTACCACGAGCATTGCAAAGGAGCCTGATATACTCTTTTCCTGTGATTTTTGAAAAGAAATAGGGTTCAGTGAATAAGAGCCCAAGGTGGTTTTTCAAAGGGGTTAAATCAGAGGTTATTTCTCCCCGAAAATCTTCTAAACCTGCAATACACCTGAAAAGTGTGGTTTTTCCAGCTCCATTTTCGCCAACTATTCCATAAACGTTACCATGTAAAAAATCGAAGTTGATATTTTTCAAAACCTGATTGTTTCCGTAATGCTTGTTAAGGTCCTTAATTCTAATCATTTCAGAAGTGTGTTTAACTTAGTAACTGACTTAGTGTAAAAAAAAGGTATCACGGCTAACAGTCCTGGAGGGAAATACATGCAAATCGCTATTAAAATAACTTCGGGCAAGTTCATTTCATTCGGATAAGCTGAATATTTGGCTAAAATTATTGTCCACAAAAAGCTCAGGCCTATTAATAAAAACAAAAGAATAAAGTCTGCTTCGCCAGGATAAAATGCAATTAAACCTATGCAAATTGGCAAGGCCAAAAAGAATGAATTTTTTGTAGCTGTAAGTAATTTTTCTAAAAGAAATTTATGTGGTGTAGTGGAATATGACCATACGAAATATTCGTTTTCGGGTTTTACGTAGTAGGTTACCGAAACAAGAAAAACCAGCAGCAGTGCAAAAATTCCTAAGTTGAGGTTCTCAACACTAATGGCAATACCAGTTAATATATAGGCAAGCGGGAATACATAAAACGTATTCCGGAAACCTACCGTAAATTCAAAAGGTTTCTTGTAGAAAGGTGTTGGTATCGTGATATTTAATCCGGTTTTAAATGAAAAACTTGCCAGAAGGATACCTGCCGTCGTCAGCAAAGTTGATTCTAAAACAGCATTTTGATAAATCAGTATGATAGAGAATGGTAAGCTGAGGATCAGATTTTCGGCAATTCGAATTTTTCGGGTTTTATTGTTGCCAAAAACAAGGTGTAAAAACTCATTCCTGTTTTTTTCTGACATTTTAAACTGAACTCCTGATGCAATTAAAAGCACCAGATATTTCGCTAATTCAGTTTTTTGAAAAATATATTCCGAAATTACAATAAAACCAATTACTCCCAATATATAACCTATAGCCGGATTAACACCGGCATCGCTAAGCTTTCGGTTGGTGATTTTGTATTGCAGTAAAAAATACTCTTTCATTCCGGGAATCGGATTTAATGTAGCTTGTAACCCATATTATAGCTACAAACCCGGGATATCCGTTTTTTGCAACTATTCCGCAAGTGCCTTATCCTTACATTCCTTTAACAAACCTGCTGGTAGAATATTTTCCATCTGCACTCAGCCTTAATACATAAACCCCGGGTTTAAATGCTGCGATATCGAGTGTTTCGGTCCAGCTGCCGGCCGGGCGGCTTTCAGCGGCTGTGGATAATAGTACAGAACCTTGCTGATTAATAATGGAAATTGCGATCTGCGATTTTGAAAATGTTTCAAATTGAATGTGCAGCACATCAGCAACCGGATTAGGATACAAACTGATTTCGGTGCGGGCTTCGGTATAATCAACGGCATTAGTGGTTTCGCAGGTTCCCGGCATGTTGGAGTCGAGCCATGCCAGGCGGTTATGTACCCATGCTTTAAGTGTATTTACTTCGCCTTCGTAAGTTGTTGCATAAGGCCAGGGATTTGGCCAAACGTAAACCCCAAGTATCGGCCAGGTTGTAAAATTACGCTCCTGGGCTTCCATCAGATTTCCGGAAATACTGTCAATATACGAATCAAACCAAGCGTCGCTGAGTGAGTTCTGCCGGAGATAGAGCCAGCGGCATTTCAGGTGGCTTTTATAAAGTGGGTCCTGCAGCAGACGGCTCCACCAGAAAGGTACCTGCCAGTAATCGTCGGCACACGGAAACTGGTATGCCCATCCGGTTGTAATATCACCATCGCAATAGTCGGCGTTGTGCCATGCAATATCATAATCCCACACCGGGCCCATGCGGAGTTTGCCGCCTTTGCTGTCGCGTTCCTTGTGCAGAAAAGTACTTAGCCGATAACCATCTACGTTTTTACTGATCTCGTTTACAAAGAAATAATCAATAAACGTGTTTTCAATTGCATATTTTCGCCAGCCATTGGTTGTGTCGCCGAAATTGCTGCTTTTCAGTGCCGTTTCCCAGGAATATACATAATTTTTTATATACGTTTTTTGCTGCGAGGTTATATCTTCTTCTTTAGGATATTCGTATTGAAAAAATATAGTTTGTCCGTTCGGGTTAGCCGATGGGGCATACGAAGAAGTCCAGCCGGATCCTCCCGAACCGGTTTGTTTATCGACTTTAAAAATATATCCGCCGGTAAGAGGGTCGCCGGTATTCTGATCGGGATTGAGTTTGGCGATATCCACACGGTCTTTGTCGCGCTTTATTTTTTCCGAGAAAATATAAATTCCTTTATACTGTCCGTTAAGCATTAATTCGCAGAACTGGTAACGCGTGGCATAATGCCCCATGTTTTGCCAAACCTGGTATGCCATTACATTACGCAGAAAGGATTTATCGGTATAATTGGCATTCAGTATCCAGTCGCTTTCCGATGGCATTCCCATCAGGGAAGTATCAATGCTGTTTCCCTGAATGTCCCATGTTTCGAGTCCATAGCTTTTTTTAGGAAACATCTGTGAGCTTGAACCACGTACTTCTATTCCTATTGTACCATCGAATTCGGGAGCGTCAGTCAGATAGTTACGTATGCCGGGACCGTTATTGATAATTTTCATTCCGCCCGGAATTTTAGGATCATCCGGAATAGGCTGACCTTCGGTATCAATAATTACAATAGGAAGGTTCGAGGAGGTAAATTCCAGAGGAGCCGTTGCATCGGGCCCGAAAGTGATACTCCAGCTGATAAACATTCCGTTGTTGGCCCATGGATTCATATCGTTAACGTACAATTGCCATGTTCCGTATCCGGTTTGACCGTTGTTAACATATCCAAGCATTTCTTCAGGCTTATATGATCCGCTGAAAGGTGCCGAGCCCTCATTTACAGGTGTACCCGCTTTATCGCTGAAACATGTATTTGTATAATTGTTGCCATCGCCACCATTGGCATAGCTAAGCATAACCTTTGTGCCATCGGGCGAAATCAAAGCCACTTCGAGATCGGAAACATTGGGATGGTTTAAGTTTATGCAAACAGCAAGCACTCCAAAGTTTTTAGTCAGAATGGATCCAGCAAGCGAAACAGGCACTATGGAATAATAAGCGGGTGTTCCGTCGGCAGGAATTACTCCGCCGCTGCCGGTAAATGTTTGAGCGTTAGCAATAAAAAAGCTGAACAGTAAGGAAATAAAAAGGAAAGGTTTTTGCATAAGAGTAGTTTTCAGCAACTTCAAC
>CAZBZA010000348.1:0-3998 GCA_964495865.1 uncultured Lentimicrobiaceae bacterium | reverse complement strand
TAAATTGATTTTATTTGTAACATTTTTTAGTGCTTTCACGTCTTAAACAAAATATCTTTCATGCCGCGGATTCTTACCTTTTTTATAGTAATAATTCTCCATTTTGCAGCTTTCGCGCAGAACAAAACCTATACAACAAAAAAGATAAATCCTGCTCCTCCGGTAATTGACGGAAAATTAACTGACGAATGCTGGAAAAACATTGAATGGGGAGGCGATTTTATACAATATGAGCCATACGAGGATTCGCTTCCCAGTCAAAAAACGGTATTTGCAGTATTATTTGACGATAATAATATTTACGTAGCCATTAAAGCATTCGATACTGAACCTGATAAAATTAACAAAAGACTAACCCGTCGTGATGATGGTGATGGCGATTGGGTAGGAATAGTATTTGACAGTTATGAGGACAAACTCACAGGATTTGGGTTTAATGTTACAGCTGCAGGATCAAAAATGGATATGATTTTTACAAATGACAGCGATGATGATGACAGCTGGGATCCGATATGGTATGTAAAAACAAGTTACGATGACATGGGTTGGTATGCAGAAATGCGAATCCCCCTCTCGCAGCTAAGGTTTACAAAGAAAGAAAGCTACGAATGGGGTGTTGATGTTGCCCGATATATCTACAGGAAGAGCGAATTATCTTTATGGAAAGCATTGCATAAAAGTTCAAACAAAATGGTAAGTGATTTCGGTACTTTGGAAGGCATCAATAATATCTCACCCAAAAAAGACGTTGAGTTATTCCCTTTTGCACTGGGCAAGCTTACATACTCCGAAAAAGAGGAAGGCAACCCTTATGCAACCGGTAAGGATCAGAAAATTTCGGCAGGTCTGGATGGGAAAATAAGCATCACCAACGACCTGACTTTGAATATGACTGTAAATCCGGATTTCGGGCAGGTAGAATCAGACCCTTCACTGGTAAATCTTTCAGCTTTTGAATCCTTCTTACCGGAAAAAAGGCCGTTCTTTATCGAAGGACGCAATATTTTTAAGTTCGGGATGACATCGGGCGACGGCGACGGAGCAAGCACCGGAATGTTTTATTCGCGACGAATCGGACGCCAGCCCCATTTTTCGCCCGATCTTAATGATAATGAATATGTGCAAACTCCGGATAATACAACTATTCTCGGAGCTTTTAAACTATCCGGAAAAACACGCAAAGGAACATCAATAGGAATTCTTGAATCGTTTACCCAAAAAGAAAATGCATATGTAACTAAGGAAGGTGTCGAAATTAAATACCCTGTGGAACCTTTCACAAACTATATTGTTGCAAGGGTGGAGCAGGATATCGACAAAGGGAATACCGTAGTTGGAGGGATTTTTACTTCTACAAACAGGAATATTGATAACGATAATTTTATCACCTTACCTAAAGCAGCTTATACCGGTGGCCTTAACATGACACACTACTGGGATAACAAGAACTATTTTTTTACAGTAAAAGGGATTTTTAGTAGTATTTATGGCTCAAAGGAATCAATAACAGAGTTACAGACAAACTCAACCCATAATTTTCAGCGGCCGGATGCCACACATTTAGAGGTGGATAGTTCGCTTACAAGCCTTACTGGGCATGGAGGCACACTCGAAATCGGTAAGTTTGGTGGTGGGCATTTCCGAATGCTTTCATGGATTACCTGGTCATCGCCTAAGCTCGACTTTAATGACCTTGGCTTTATGCAGCAATCGGACAATATTCAGCAAGTAGCCTGGTTTGGATATAATGAATGGCAGCCGAAACACTTTTACAACTCCTATAACTTTGGAGGTGATTTTTATACTGTCTGGAATTTTGCGGGACAAAATGCATACAAAGGACTGGAAATGAACGGGAACCTTCAGTTTAAAAATTATTATTCCGTTTTTACCGGTTTCAATCTTCAGGGCAGTTCTTTATCAGCATACGACCTGAGAGGCGGTCCAATGCTAAAGTCACCTCCCAGTTTTAACTATCGCATTGGCATTGAAAGTGATGAGAGGAAAAAACTTTCGATGGAACTCTTCCTGATGAAGCGTTGGAGTGAATATGATAATTCAACAATGTCGCTGGTTGAATATTCTCTGACTTATAAACCAGTTAACACGGTTTCAATTTCCCTTTCACCTGGATACGATGTTTCGGAGGACAATCTTCAATATGTAACTACAATTGAGGGAGATGCGCCAGATAACTATATTATGGCCCACCTCCATAGCGAACAGTTTTCTTTATCGGCCCGTGTCAACATAGGCATAACTCCCGACATGTCGATACAGTATTATGCCCAGCCTTTCTATTTTGCAGGCGATTACACTAATTTTAAAACCATTACCAACTCTACAGCTCCCGATTATTACGATAGGTTTCATGAATATACTACTGAAGAAATTCAATTGGACAGTGAAAACAACACTTACAACGTTGATACTGATGGCAACGGAACTGATTTCAGTTTCGATAATCCGAATTTCCACTTTCTGCAATTCAGATCGAACCTCGTTTACAGATGGGAATATAAACCAGGCTCTGTGTTTTTCCTGGTTTGGTCGCAAGGACGCACAACGGATGGACCCGAGGGAGAATTCATGTTCAGTGACTATACAAAAGAGCTGCATAATACCATCCCACAAAACGATTTCCAGATTAAAATATCGTATGCCATTATTTTTTAAATAAGGAAATCATGCATTCCTGGGCATAATCCATACAGCCGGGCCACAAAACATAAAAGTTTCAGAAAACAATAACGCCACAAATTATAACATATTCATTTTATGTACATTACAAGTTTTTGACGCTTCGAAAATTGTTGATAAATTCTTACTTTTACGAAGTCGTTTTCCCTGTTTATCTCGATTAAAATGTCTATCTTTGCAATGCATTAGAGAAATAACTGCATCCAATTGATTATGAGCGAATTAGAAAATAACATGAATGCCAGTGGAAATGGCAACGGAAACGGAAATGGCACTTATACAGCTGACAACATTCAAGTACTCGAAGGACTCGAAGCCGTGCGTAAACGTCCGGCAATGTATATCGGGGATATTAGTGTAAAAGGATTACATCACCTTGTTTATGAAGTAGTTGACAACTCCATCGATGAAGCCTTGGCTGGTTATTGCAACCAGATAATTGTAAGCATACTGCCTGATAATTCCATCAGGGTTTCTGATAACGGCCGTGGTATCCCTACAGATATGCACGAAAAGGAAAAGAAATCGGCTCTTGAAGTTGTAATGACGGTGCTTCATGCCGGTGGGAAGTTTGATAAAGGATCGTACAAGGTATCAGGCGGTTTGCATGGTGTTGGGGTTTCGTGCGTAAATGCACTCTCTATCATGCTTAAAGTTACTGTTCACCGCGACGGAAAAATATTTGAACAGGAATATTCGCAGGGCAAGCCTTTGTATTCCGTTCGGGTAGCCGGCGAAAGCGATCATACAGGTACAACTGTACATTTTCTTCCCGATAACACTATTTTTATTACCGAGACCTACGATTTCAATATCCTGGCAGCCCGCTTGCGCGAACTGGCATTCCTTAACAAAGGAATAGAACTAACCCTCATCGATGAACGCGAGAAAGATGAGAACGGAGAACCGGTAAAAGAAGTATTTTATTCGACGCGTGGCCTGGTTGATTTCATCGAATATCTTGATGCAACCCGCGAAAAGCTTATCCCTGAGGCTATTTACATGGAAGGGGAAAAAAATGATATTCCGGTTGAGCTCGCTATGATGTACAACACATCATTCTCAGAAAATATTCATTCGTACGTTAATAATATTAATACTCACGAAGGCGGTACTCACCTGGCCGGTTTCAGAAGGGCGTTAACACGTACACTTAAATCCTATGCCGAAAAATCGGGCATGCTCGATAAAATAAAATTCGATATTTCAGGCGACGACTTCCGCGAAGGCCTTACTGCAATTATCTCTTGTAAGGTTATGGAACCTCAGTTCGAAGGACAAACCAAAACCAAACTGGG
>CAZBZA010000347.1:0-4006 GCA_964495865.1 uncultured Lentimicrobiaceae bacterium | reverse complement strand
GCTCTTCGGCAAATTCCCTGGCCAGTATTGCGTGATGCTGCGGCTCGAAATACCGGAGCGCATTGCGGATTGCCAGTTTTTTTTCGGGTTTTGACAAAATATCTTTCCGCACCGGAGCGTGATTCACTTCGGGATTGTAGGGCTGAGGCTGAGGTAGAACTGCGGGGATTCCCTGTTTTACAGCTGCTTGAAATTCATTCAGGTTCATCGTATTGTGAAAATGTTTTCTGTTAAATTTATGGTAAAAACCGGGGTAAAATTACATTAATATTCCTGAAAAGGCTTTGTGTTATAACACAAACTGAAATGCGATTTTCCAGGCCATATTCTCTTTTGCGGTTGGTAAAGCATACGGTCCGTAGCGGTAAAACCACGCCAATCCTACATCCGTAAGTCCCAACCGGAGTATTTTATTTACGACCACTCCCGACTCGTAATAGCCTTTTTCATAACTTTTTATTCCTTCTTTTAAATGATTTTCAGGATAACTGAGCGAACCTATCCCGAGGTTAGTTACCAGTTCGGGTTCGGGACTAAAATATTTGGAGCGGAAAAGCAGTTTTCCGAAATTGTGAGAGAAGAAAAAGGATGCATAGCGGTCGGCCGTAAATTCGTCCATACGCATGGTAGCAAAACTGCCCGGCGAATGGAAAGTAAAAGGCCTGTATGATGATCTTGCGTTGTAGAGGTTTACATACGGTATATCCCTATCGATCAAACCTGCCATAAGAGTTACTTTTGTAGTTCCTAAATATTTGGTAAACATTGATTTGCTGATTTTAAGATCGAAACGGTTGTATTCGTATTGTCCTCCGAGTACATCGTTAAACCCATGAGTTGCATGAAACTGAACGATCGGGTAATTTGTTCCTAACGAAATAGCAGTCTGCGTGTTTTTCATGTATTTCTCCCCATAGGCATAGCGCAAAATTATGGATGCTTCGGTAAACATAAATTCGGAAGTAGAAACCGTAATGTTTTCGGATGATGCGTTCACATAATCATAACTGTACAACGGAATGCGCTTATAAGTCGAAAATCCCACTCCTGCGGTCAGGTATTTGAAAAGGCGGCTATTAAGCCTGGCTTCATAACTTTGGGTTTGATCCATGCGTTCGACCATAATATCGCGGAACCTTTCGGGATTAAGAAGGTTTCGCGACTGATCAAATTTCGGATCGGCACCGGCTTCGTCAACATCATTGAAATACGCTGCCGAAAGGCTGAAATCACGGAAACTATCGAAGATGATTTTTCCATCAGCACCATATTTGAATTCCTTGTCCTTGAAGCCGTAGCCGCCATATCCACCAACCTTAAACCACTTACTTACTTTATCAGAAGTTGAAAGTTTTAATCCGAGGCGGAGACCTTCGTGATGGTTTACCTTGAAAAGGTTATCCATATAAAGATCAATGTATCCGAAAGTAACTTTGCCATTCATCATAGCATCGAGCCGTCGGGTTAACCTGTCAAAATTGTTAGCTTTCCCAATGCTGTCAATTACACGGTACGTCCGCTGGTCGCGTTGGGTAAGTGAATCAATACGATACCTGTTCCATAGGTCATCAGTTTGCGAATAGGCTTCTGGCAACACATCAATTTCTATAGCTCCGAACTGACTGCGTTTCAGATCTGGTTTCAAATTGATTTCGGAGATATAACTTTTTCCCCGGCCCATCATTTTTAGTTGGGTTTTGGATGTGGAATCAATTGCAATAGAAGCATTTTTTATTATAAGATCAGTGTTCAACTGAATTGGAAACCAGTGTGTGCTGTCGATATAATCATACAGTTGCTGTATTTTTATTGAAAACATGCCTTCTTCACGCGCCGGTATTGCAATCACATTTCGTATGGCATAACTGTTTGTGCTGATGGAAATGGTTCCTTTCAGTCCGTTAAAATTTGTATTCATTAAAGGCCGGTAGGAAATAATAAACGTGGTATCGTAAGGGTAAGGTTCAATAATAGTGTCCTGGATTTCGAAGTAATATTTGCTGAAACATCCGTTGGAAATAGGGTTGATGTAGTCCTTATCAACAATTTTAAGTACCTCTTTATAAAATGTTGTGGATTGAAGCTGCGAAATCAGGAAAACAAACAAAGGATCGCTCAATCCCGAAACACGGCTCGCGATAACTTTGTTGTAATTATCGGAAGGAAAACGGAAACTTCTTTTTACAACGCTCTCCATGATAAAAAGATGCTGTTTGTTAAAGAAATCCTTTGCTCTTATGTACGATGAATCGGCCGCCAGACTGTCGATATGAGGAATGCTGTCCGACTCGGGGCCAAAAACCATTTTTTCGTACGAAGTATAGGTAAATGATGGCAGCCGTTCGTGGTCATTAATGAAGCGGTTAGCAATTACTTCACTTATAATGCGGTTTGCCGGATTGATGCCTGGTTTAATAAGGATTTCCGAAAGTTCGTAAGCGGTTTTCTTAAGCCGGATTACTACTTCTTTACCATCGTTTTCAGGGATATATTTAAGCTCTTCGTAACCTATATAGCTGAATATTAGTTTTGTAACAGGCTCCGATGTTTTAACGGAAAATTTCCCGTCGATATCCGAAATAACTCCTTCCGGACCATCGTTGATCCTGATATTAACGAAGGCTAGTGCATCGTGGTTATCAAAATCAATAACCCGGCCTTTGATGAGAACAGGCTGTGCAACCGACTGCAGAATACCGATGTAAAACAGAAGAAACTGAAATAAAAACGCTTTAAGACTAAATTGCATAAGTGGTTTTCGCAAACAGCCGCTAAATTAGGCAAAGGAATAATACAACATAAACTCCGTTATAACTTTCACTTGTAATTACTTTAAAAGCATTAATTTTGGGTTGAGATCAATGAATAAATATTTCTCAACCAGATTCGGGCTTACTATTTTTATAGCATGGCAGTGCACAAGACGATATATGAATATTATTTGCATCAGCTGCGCAATTGCGAAAGCTACATTGAGCAATGCAAGGTACACGCCGAACCCGAATTAGTGCATGAACTCAGGCTCAGTATCAAGAAATTACGTGCATTTAACCTGTTGGCAACCCGACTTAATCTGCCGGAATCAGGTGATTATCAGTCGCTGATTGACGGAGTGAAAAATATGTTTAGTCTTGCCGGACAGATACGCGATACCCAGGTGCAGATATACATGCTGGCTGACTGCAAAGAGCTGACTGGTGTTTCGTACTCACTTTTTCATAAATGGTTGCTCCGGCGCGAAAGAACAAAAATTTCGCAATTGTGCAAATGCAAGTATGAATCAACAAGCGAATCCAATCCCGCAAGTACCGGCAACCAAACGGATAGTTTAATCCCCCTTCCTGATGCGGTTACCGTTTTTTCCACTGCAAAGCTTCTGCTGGATGAAATGCACCTGAAAGCACAGAAATTGGCAACAGGCAATATTACTGATGATAACCTTCATGAAATAAGGAAGACTGCCAAACAGATACGTTATATTCTGACAATTCTCAGTGGTATATATCCTGATTTTCAGTTTCAACGGATTACCCATGACGAGTTAAAGGAAATAGAAAATGCAGTAGGCAACTGGCACGATAATCTTGTTCGGATTGAATTTATTGACCGATTCCTAAAGAAAATTGAAAATCAAAATGAAGTTATATTACTAAAATATAGGGGATTAACAACATTTGGTCTGGCTTCGCTACATGAAGCTTATGAGAACGCTTGCCAGGAAGTAAAACTGAAATTGTTGAAATAGCAATCGGATAAAAGTCAGAAACCAAAATACAGAAGCAATATTTTTTATCTGACCATAGAAGCTGCCTGAATGAAATTAATTCGGAGAGTTGTACAAATAGATAAAAAAGTTACAGTTTTGGATTCAGCCGGTGACGGTCTTTATCGCGCAAAGTTTTCTTTTGCAGGTTTTTCTCTACAGCAGCGGTAAGATCAATTCCGGTTTGGTTGGCAAGGCAAACAAGTACAAAAAGTACATCAGCCATTTCATCAGCCAGGTCGG
>CAZBZA010000346.1:2091-4013 GCA_964495865.1 uncultured Lentimicrobiaceae bacterium | reverse complement strand
TGCTAATCATGTACTTCGTGGGCCGGGCCGTTACCTGGTATGTGATTAACAAACATTTCGATAACAACGAAAATGAAGACAATGGAAATAATGAATAGATGCACTCGTCAAGTACAAATTCCATCTCACTCACAAAACACTTTATGATAATACTTACCCGGCACCTCACGATGTACGGGAAATATTAATAAATTTGACCATTCAATAAAAATCCAAAACCATGTCAGCAAAACATATACTGGTTATTTATCCGGAAGTAGATATCACTAAAATAGCGGTATACCGCAACATCAGCCTTGTTTTTCTGAAATCAATACGTCACAAACCGGACACACTTGCTGGTTTTCCAAATGTGATTGAAGAACTTGATTACCGCACAGGCCTGATTCTCGAAGAACTTAGAAACAACCAGATCGATTTTGCAGATATCGCTATTGTAATGGCTCGCGGCGGATTAATAAAACCTCTTCAGTCAGGCGTTTACCAGGTAAACGAAGCCATGAAACGCGACCTTCGGGTTGGGGTAATGGGAATGCATGCCACTAACCTGGGCGGACTTATTGCTGATAAAATTGCATCAATGCTTCCGGATGCCAAAGCTTACCTGGCTGACCCGGTTGTGGTTGACGAACTGGAGCCCATTGCAAGGGTTTCGGGACTTCCTGCTATTGAACGGAATTCGATTTTTCATGCTCTCAACCATAAAAATGTTTCGCGCGAGTATGCAAAAAGCATTAACCGTAGTTACGACGAATTAAACCTGATTGTTGCCTATATTGGCAGTGGCGGGGTTTCGGTTGGTGCGCATCAGGGTGGAAAAGTTATAGATGTGAACCAGGCATTTGACGGCGACGGACCATTTTCGATGACACGAACCGGAGGTTTGCCGGTCGGGCAGGTTATCGACCTTTGCTACAGCGGGAAATATACCCGCGAGGAAATGCGTAAACTGGTTACCGAACAAGGAGGAATTCAGGCTTACCTGGGAACCAAATCACTGAACCAGGTCCTTTCAATGATCGACGAAGGCGACGAACAGGCTACTTTTATTATGGATGCCATGGCATACCAGATTGCAAAAGAAATCGGCTCAATGGCTACGGTTCTCGAAGGCAAAGTAGATGCAATACTCATAATGGGTTCCATTATGAACAGCAAATTCTTTACCACCCAACTGATGCGCCGCATTGATAAAATAGCAACCATTTCCGTTTATCCTATCGTTAACGACCTCGATTCGCTGGCCATGAACGGAATGATGATACAAAGAGGCGAAGCCGTAGTGATTGAATATGTGTAGTCACTTTTCTTTAAACGGATATCGGGTTCCGTCACTGTAAAAGTAAATTGTGTTCATTGAAAAAAACAAGAGAATTTCCCTTCGGCAGGGCAATTCAATTTCCAACCAAGACATTTTTTTAAATACTCGCTTTGGTAATTTTAATCTGGAGGTAAGTTTTAAAAAATAAGTGTAAAATTTTTTTTACTCTATAGGTTTGCAAATCAACCAGATAAACAACAGCTGTAAAAAAAGTTAAAAAATAGTTTACAATAAGCCTATTACCTTTTCCTTAGTCGGCTATAAACCTATGAACAAAGTTAGTAAAGTGGTTTTTGGTTAACTTTGGTTTTTGGTTAATCCGGTCTCAACCGGACTGCAAAGAAAGGCAGAGACTGGTAAAGTTTTAATATTACTTTTGATGCTGCAAAACAGGTCAGGGGTTTTTGAAAAGTACTACAACAACTCGGATTACTTCCCTTTGCCACTACACAGCAAAAAAACTGCCGGATTTTTCCGGCAGTTTTCATTTATGGAAGTTTGTAAAATATTTTTACTCCTTTACGATTTGCAATATCCGGAACGCATTTTTAAGACTATCCTCAACCGGAATAAAAGTATAGTTAAACGCAGATTGGAATTT
>CAZBZA010000346.1:0-1991 GCA_964495865.1 uncultured Lentimicrobiaceae bacterium | reverse complement strand
GAAACGCAATTTAAAATGGTAAGCGTGTCGTAAGGCTTTTTCCCGGGGCGCAGCAACACCCTTACCTTATGGCCTTTACGTGTAAGCTCATATAAAAGATAGGTCCCTACTAATCCTGTTCCGCCGGTTACAAGTATCATGATACAAAACTATGAATTTTTTAATCGCATCACACCCGGGTAAAAAGCTGACTTGCTTTTTCGTTTCACGTAAGTATCTTTGTTAAGAATTTTATTCTGTATGAAAAAAATACTTCTTCTCCCGGCTTTAGTAATGGTAATGATTACCAGTAACAGTATAGCACAAACAAGCGAAACAAAATATCAGCCAAATTGGGAATCGTTGAATTCACGTCCGTATCCGCAGTGGTTCCGCGATGCCAAACTGGGTATTTTCATTCACTGGAGCCTGAGTTCCGTTCCGGCATGGAGTGGCAAAGAACAATACGGCGAATGGTTCCTTCGCGGTCTAATGGTCGGGGATACAGCCCGTATTAATTTTCAGAAAAGGGTTTTTGGCGAAAATTTCACTTACGAAGATTATGCTCCCCTGTTCAAAGGAGAGTTGTTTAATGCTGATGAATGGGCCGGTTTGTTTGCGCGCTCCGGAGCACGTTACGTTTTGCTTGTTTCGAAACATCACGACGGCTATTGCCTTTGGCCAAGTAAATATGCTCCGGGCTGGAATACCATGGATGTAGGACCGCACCGCGATATTGTCGGGGAACTATCGAAGTCAGTGAGGGAGAAAGGCATGAAAATGGGACTGTATTATTCGTTGCCCGAATGGAACAATAAACTTTACCGCTGGGGAACCGATAAGCCCGAAATGGTTACACGGTATGTGGATGAACATATGATTCCTCAATTTAAAGAACTGATTTCCACTTATAAGCCAAGCTTAATTTTTTCGGATGGAGAATGGGACCACCCTGCAACCACCTGGCATTCGGCTGAATTAATTGCATGGTATTACAATCTGGTCGGCGACGAAGCCATTGTAAACGACCGCTGGGGTGGCGGAGCCGATTACGGATACAAGACTCCCGAATACAGCTCGGGACTTAGCATGAGTAAACGTCCATGGGCCGAAGTGCGCGGGCTTGGTCGTTCGTTCGGTCTTAACCGCAACGAATCGCTCGAAGCTTATATGACGCCGCAGGACCTGGTTCACTTTTTTGTTAAAGCTGTAGCAAATGGCGGAGGCATTACAATAAATGTTGGCCCGTATGCCGACGGACAAATTCCTTTGCTACAACAGGAACGACTGCTTCAACTTGGAGGATGGCTCAAAGTTAACGGCGAAGCCATTTATGGATCGACTATGTACACCAAAGCAACGGAAGAAAAAGACGTAAAGTTTACACGGATTGATCCGGAAATTAATTTCGACTGGGTGCGGAATTCGCCCGGCAAACCTGTTACGGAGGATAATTTTACAGCTACCTGGACGGGTTATATCCAACCCCGCTTTTCGGACGATTATCTTTTTGAAGCTCAGGCTGATGATGGCATAAAAGTTTGGATTGATGATAAATTGGTTATCAATAAATCGAATGCCGCAAACAGCGGGACTCAGAGCAATGTGATGGAAGCAGGTAAAAGCGTTGCGAAAGAAGGTCATATCACGCTCGAAGCAGGGAAAAAGCACCAGATAAAGGTGGAATATTTCGAAACACAGCAAAATGCACATGCTTACCTGTGGTGGTCGTCAGCAAATCAGGCGAAAGAAATTGTTCCTGTAGGTTGTTTGTTTGCCAATCTGCAGTCAGCTAAAGGCAACGGGTTGTATGCCGTTTACAAATCCAAAGCAACACGCCTCTGCTACACCGTGAACAACGGAAATATTTATGCTATTTCGCTGGAATGGCCTGCTGACAACAAGCTTATCCTGAATATGAAAATGCCATCGGCCGGAACAAAAATCAGTTTACTCGGACGCCCCGGAAACCTGCCGTGGAAATACGAAAACGGCAAAGTTATTGTTGATCT
>CAZBZA010000345.1:0-4021 GCA_964495865.1 uncultured Lentimicrobiaceae bacterium | reverse complement strand
TTCAGGTTAAATGTTTAAAATTCTACATTCAGGAAAATTACAGATATTTGCACTCATTCTGTTTAATTATTCTGAATCCGGAAGTATGGCAAAGAAAACTGAAAATACTAAAGAAATAAAAAAGGCACCCGCTACAGTAAAAAAAGAGGGTATAGTTTCTGAAACCAAAGATCTACTTGGAGTTATGGATGGGTTCCTTGACAAACGCTTAGGTTGGCTGATTTGGGTATTTTTAGGAATAACTTTTCTTTTCAGCCTGCTGCTTTTCGATTCGCGGGTAAGCCTTTCCGGCGATGATTCTTTTTATATAATCAGGGCTTCCGACTTCATACATTCGTTTAAATACCCGGCTTTCCAGGGACCGCTTTACCCAATGGTGCTATCAATATTTGTAGCAGTTTTCGGTATCAGCCTGGTTCCGCTCAAAGTTTTGTCGCTTATATCGGTACTGGGTTTTATGTACTTGTTTTATATTGCTTTCCGAACCCGGATTCCTTCTACATTATTGGTAATTACGCTATTGGCTATGAGTGTAAACTCATTTCTGCTGTATTACGGAAGCCAGACTTATAACGAAGCTTTTTATATCCTGGTGCAAATGGTTCTTGTTCTGGTCTTTTTCAGGAAATTTATTGATGTCGAGACGGTTGCATCGCAAAAACAGGATATCAAGCGTCATTTAATACTGGCTGTAAGTTTACTGGCTCTGGTTCTGACTAAAAATGCCGGTTATTCGGCAGTAATGGCTGTTACCGGATATTTTTTACTACGTGCACAATGGAAAAACCTTGTTTACTCAATTGTTGCTTTCGCTTTACTGATGATTGTATTTCAGGGTGTTAAGTATATGTTGTGGGACGAAGGTGGGTTGCAATTCTCGTCGCAGGGCTCCAGTTTATCAAATAAAGATTATTACAATCCACAGGCTGGAAAAGAGGACCTGGCTGGTTATTTTTCACGCTTAACAGGCAATTCGAACCTTTACCTTTCGAAGCATTTTGTTTCGCTCATCGGATTAAGGAAAGCAGAACCAATTATGACAGTTAACTCAGTGGTTACCTTGTTTATATATTTATTGGCTTTAGGATCGCTGGTACTGACATTCCGCAAGAATAAATACCTGTTTTTTACGGCATTAATAACAGGCGCTTTTTTACTGGTTTCATTTATAATACTACAGGTAAAGTGGGACCAGAGCCGGCTTATCATTCCTGCCGTTCCGATGTTATTGCTGATCTTGTTCTCCACTGTTTATTATTTTTCAAAATTCAAGAGATACAAACTACTTCAGATAGCTATTCCGGTGCTCGCTTTGGTGGTTTTCTTCCAGAGTTTGGCTGTAACTGCCGGTGCCGTTAAGGAAAACCGTAAAATAATAGGTAAATACGGAGGCTTGACACCCGATTGGAAAAATTACCTAAAAGCCAGCGAATGGGCTTCTACAAATCTTCCTGAAGAGGCAATAGTTGCATGCCGCAAACCGTCCATTTCATTTATCTATGGTAAAGGTCGTAACTTCTATGGAATCATGCAGTTACCCACTTATAATACTGATTTATTTTTTGAGAACTGGCAGAAAAACGAATCCGCTTACATGGTTTTTAACTATTCGGATTTTAACGGAAGACAGCTTTCGCCTGACTTGTATAAAACTTTGAAGGATAACCAATTGGCTTTGCTTTTTGTGAATGATAGTGTGTATTTTATCGAAAAGATCAATGACTCCGTAAGGGCCGGGCTTGCTGAAAAAGTAAAAGCAGCAGGCTTGACTTATACTTCGTCAGTGAATAGTTTTAAAGAAAAAATCGGTAAAGCAAAAGAAATGAAATTATATTATCCCGACTCGTTGCTGATGCAGTTGCAGAACGCCGGTGTAACACATATTCTCACCGCTAACCTACGACGAAACAGTACCATTAAAGACGGGATGATCATAAATACCGTTGAGCGTTACATGACTTTTATCCAGGAAAAGTATCCCCAGATTTATTCGAAAGTTACACAGGTTGGAGATGATGGAAACGAACCCGCTTCTATCGTTAAAATTGAATATGAAAAATATGGTCTCTCGGTCAAGAAGCCTGACGGGAAATAGATCAGTTTTATTGATTAGCGTTTTTTCTTTGAATTTCCGGATTTGGTAAATCGGGGAAATGGATTTCGCAAATTCAAATTATTTATGGTTTGCTGATAAACTTAACCTGAATCCGATTGGTTTTATGTCCCGGTGCGCTGCACCTTAAAAATTACACTATTTCGACAGACTACAAATATTGCGCCACTCTGTGGCTTCATATTATCACCGCACTTTCAATAAATAAAGGTGCAGAGCACCGTGATATTTGTAGGAATATGGAATAATTACATACAAGGTGCAGCGCACCGAAATCTATAAGCATGGATTAGGTTTATATTACACATCTTCCGCGCATTTAATACGAATATATCTGTAGAATCTATTTATTCTTTGAATGCGAATCCTGGTATAGGTATTGCAAATATGCTTTTCCCTGTCGGCTGTCAATGCTGTCGGGTGATTGTTCCGAACCCGAAAAAGTATTTGTTATTGTATTGTATAACAATAATTTACCTGGTTTCTGAAATCCAAATCCATTATTGAAAGTAAAAAATGAGTAAGCGATATTGACCGAAGAAATAATGTTCTTACTAAATTTAAAATCATCCGCACTAATCTGTAACTGAGCTAGAAGCGTTGCAGCCAGGTCAGTTTGCGAAGCCAGGTTTTCAATAATTGTATCTTTTGTATTAAGCGCTCCTCCCAGCCATATCATTGGAATATGAAACCTGGCTTTATCAAAAATATCGGAATTCCCGGGCATTCTGCTTCCATGATCAGCAATAATTATCACAAGTGTGTTATTCCACCATTTCCTGGTCTTTGCTTCTTTAACAAACTTGCCAATGGCTCCATCGGTATAATGCAACGAATTCATGAATTTTGTTTCTTCATCATCCCCGCTGAAAACTGGCGCAACAGGAGTTTCGAAGGGTTCGTGGCTGGTGAGCGTAAGAATGGTTTTGAAGAAATTATTGTTACTGTCAGGAGTTTCAGCCAGAAACCTGTCGAAAACAACATGATCGAAGGCACCCCATTTCGATTTAAGGTCGGCAGCAGGAAAGTCTTTATCCGAAATCATTTTGTCAAAACCAGCCTGTACCAGGAAAGAACGATAATTGGCGAACTCAAGGGTACCGCCGTAAAAGAATTCGCTGGTATATCCTTCGGCGTTCAGTTTGTTAGGTATAAATGCCAGTTTTTCAGTAAGTTTCTGGTATTTCAACGGGCTCGATCCGGGAAGCGAAGGATACCCGGCCAGCACTGCCGCGATGCCTTTATCGGTGCGGTCGGAAGCGGCATAAACATTACTGAACACAATTCCTTCTTTCACAAGCTTGTTAAGTTCAGGCATTATATCAGCCTGTCCGCCGGTAGCTTGCAGGGCTTTGGCTGTAAAACTTTCAGTAATAATAAGTATAATATTAGGCCGGTTATTGTTCAACAGTTTTGCGACATTTCCACTTTCCTGCTGCAAAGGTTTGAGTATTTCCTGCATTTTTTCTTCGCTGTAATACAAATATTTACGCTGCAAGTCGTCCGACTCTGTCAGTGAAAAACCTACGTTCCATACAGGATTGATGGCTGCATGATTGGCAAATTGATTTTTCGAAAAATACGCACTACTTGTCGTTAGGCTCGAAATGCCAATTCCTCCCCGCATTGCAACCGCAATCAGCAATGTAAGGGGTAATAGTAGCAGGAAGGATTTGTTGCTTTTTTTTAGCCCGTTTAGGCGCGATGAGAGTATTTTTAAATAGATAAAATAAAGAATGGCTGTTGTTGCAAGTATGGCAAATATTCCGCCAATCACTGTAAAAGTATTTACACTGGCAGTCATGGCTTTAAGGTTTGTCATATAAAACAGGGGAGTGGCATCAAGCCGAAATCCCCAGTGTTTATACATGAACAGATCCCCTGAAATTAGTATTGTAATGGCAAAAA
>CAZBZA010000344.1:0-4038 GCA_964495865.1 uncultured Lentimicrobiaceae bacterium | reverse complement strand
ACAATACTCGACACAAATAGCTGTAGCAAAATTATACATCCTGAGCTGATTACTGTAACATGTTCTGTATCAAACTCCCATGACGGATTAGCGACAAAAAGTCCCAGAAAAGAATTCACCGATTTATTAACCGGAGCCATATCAACATAATCCTTCAGATACCACAATACGGTGTCAAACATCTGGAAATACATGATCCAGAAACCTGAATAAATAAAGATCATCAACAGGAAACGATAATCTTTCAGTACAAGGAAAATTCCCTTAAAAACATCGATCAGTGGCTTGGTGCTCGCTGGTTTCGGAGGTTCGCGATAGGCAAAAATATTAAGCAGCAACATGGAACCTGTTCCAACCGCAGCCATTACGAAAATATAACTCCATCCAATACTTTTAAGATAAGGAACTAAAAGCAGCGGAAATATGAATGCACCCAGGTTAATGCTCCAGTAGTAAATTCCAAAACCGAGTGATGAGTTGCTTTCGTCGGTCACACGGGCTATGGTTCCTGATATTATTGGTTTGAAAAACCCTGCTCCTATCGCCATAAGCACAAGGCTGAGGAAAACCATGCCATAAGAAGTAGAAAGGCTGGTAAAAAAATAACCCGTACTCATTACTGTAAAAGCCATCATTAAGGTCCGGCGATATCCGAAACGATCGGCCAAAGCTCCGGCCAGTATAGGCAGAAAATACAATAAAGGAGTAATGGTACTTTTAATAACTCCTACACTTTCCTTCGAAAACCCTAATCCACCTTCGGGAATACTCATAACAAGATAAACCGAAAGTACCGACATCACACCATAATAAGAGCCCCTTTCGAAAAACTCCATGGTAATTACTGTCCAAAAACTTTTAGGAAACGATTTGATGCCGGACTTACCGGTTTGAGGTGAATTAGTATTCATTTTCTGAAATTAGTCATTAAAATGTGGACTGCAAAAGAAAGAAAAAATCTGATGCACAAGGCTATTCAACTTTAAACTTACCCATGGACTAAATAATTTCACCGACATATTTTCAGGATACACAGAATAAAACTCTTTGATTGCAGATAATTGCCTGCCAATTAATTAAAGCTTGCTACAATTAATTAATTTAGCATTTAAAATGAGACAGATTTGAGTTTCAAATGTTTATTACAGATTATTAAAACTAATTATTAAAACCATTCAAACATTCTAACCTAAAACCAATAATTATGAAAAGACTGATTTCTCAAGTATCATTACTTTTGCTTGCTATTGTTCTGCTTGGAATTGGCGGATGCAAACAGAAAGAAATTATGACAGCAAAGCAGATCCCGTTAGAGGATTTCTTCAAAAACCCTGAGAAAGCAGGTTACCAACTTTCGCCCGATGGTAAATATTATGCTTTTACAGCGCCCTACATGAGGCGCATGAATGTTTTTGTTCAGGAAATCGGCAAAGATTCAGCCATCAGGCTTACCAGCGATACGGCGCGCAGTATTATGGGCTATTTCTGGGGAAACAACAACCGTATTCTATTTCTGAAAGATACAGGTGGCGATGAAAATTTTAAATTATTCGGAGTAAATGTTGATGGCTCTAATCTGATAGGGCTTACCGACTTCCCTAAAGTTCGGACCGAAATAATCGATGATCTTCCTGAAATTGAGGAATATGTGATCATAGGTTTGAACAAACGCGTTCCCGAAGTATTTGATCCTTACCGCCTTAATATTAATACAGGCGAAATGACTATGCTGGCCGAAAATCCGGGTAACATTCAATCATGGATCACCGATCACGACGGAAACCTGCGCATGGCTACTGCCATTGTTGACGGGGTTAATACATCACTTTTATACCGAGAAACCGAAAAAGACGAATTTAAAACTGTTCTAACTACCAGTTTTAAAGAAACAATGGCACCGCATTTCTTCACCTTCGACAATAAAAACATTTATGCTTCCTCAAACCTGGGACGCGACAAAATGGCCATTGTTGAATTTGATCCACGCACCGGCAAAGAAGTTAAAGTTCTTTACGAAAATGCTGATTATGATGTAGATGCATTGTACTACTCCAAAGCACGCAAAGTGTTGACTGCTGCCAGGTACACTTCGTGGAAACGCGAACGCTTTTTCTTCGATAAAGAATTTGAAGCTCTTGCTGCAAAAATGAAAGCTGAATTCGGTGATATTGAATTTGGATTTTCTTCCAACACAAAAGCCGAAGACAAATATATTGTTTCGACATACAGCGATAAAACAATGGGAACATATTACCTGTATGATGTAAAAACTGAAAAACTTGATAAAATTGCTGATATCAGTCCATGGCTCGATGAAAAAGAAATGGCCAGCATGTTGCCTGTTGAATATAAAAGCCGCGACGGACTTACCATTCATGGCTACCTCACACTTCCAAAAGGATATACGATGGAGAATGCAAAAAATCTGCCTGTTGTCGTAAATCCTCACGGCGGTCCATGGTATCGCGACTCATGGGGATTCAATCCTGAAATCCAGTTCCTGGCTAACCGTGGCTATGCTGTTTTCCAGATGAACTTCCGTGGCTCTACCGGATATGGACGTAAATTCTGGGAAGCCTCCTTTAAACAATGGGGAAAAACAATGCAGGACGATATTACCGATGGCGTAAACTGGCTGATTGACAAAGGCATAGCAGATAAAACCCGGATTGCAATTTATGGCGGAAGCTATGGCGGATATGCAACACTGGCCGGAATTACCTATACACCCGATCTGTATGCTGCAGCTGTTGATTATGTAGGAGTTTCAAATCTTTTTACTTTCATGCAAACCATTCCACCTTATTGGAAACCAATGATGGATATGATGTACGAAATGGTTGGCGATCCTGTAAAAGACAGTGTTTTGATGAAAGAAGCCTCACCGGTTTTTCATGTTGACAAAATTAAAACTCCACTTTTTGTTGCTCAGGGAGCTAACGATCCCCGCGTAAATAAAGCCGAAAGCGATCAGATGGTGGAAGCGCTGAAAAAACGTGGCATCGAAGTTGAATACATGGTAAAAGATAACGAAGGACATGGTTTTTATAACGAAGAAAACCAGTTTGACTTTTACCGTTCGATGGAGAAATTCTTAAACACTCACCTGATGAAAGAAGCAGCTCCCGCTGAAAAATAGATTGAACCTTAGATTATGTTTAAGTAAGTCCCGGTTCTGATGCCGGGACTTTTTTTGAACAGAAATATTGCTTTGCCGGTTTTTAGTCCTCATTGAAATGAAATGGTTTAATTTAGCCTGCTCTACCACTTAAGCAATCAACTCTAGTTAACCATTATGAAATCACTTTTTCTATCCTTACTCATGACGATAATCACTGTGGTGGTTGCTTCCGCGCAGGTAACTTTTACGGTGCAGTCGCTGCCAGCCTATACTCCGCCGCAGGATAGTATTTACATAGCAGGTAACTTTAACGGCTGGGAGCCAGGCCTGCCGGCATATATGCTTCATAAAAATGCTCAGGGCAAATGGAGCATCACATTGCCGGCCCAGGCATCGGGAACTGTGCTGAAATTCAAATTCACGCGCGGCTCATGGGCAACAGTTGAGAAAGGTGCCGGAGGGGAAGAAATTCCTGACCGCAGTTATACATTCGGAACGGCTGATTCTGTTGATATTACCATTGCCAACTGGGCAGGAGGCGGTGGCGGCAGCACTTCGACAGCGGCAGAGAATGTTAAAATTATAAGCACTGATTTTTATATGCCCCAATTGAACAGGACCCGGAGAATATGGATGTATTTTCCACCCGATTATGAAACGTCAGGACTAAGTTACCCGGTTTTGTATATGCACGACGGGCAAAACCTGTTTGATGCCTCTACCGCATTTTCAGGAGAGTGGGAAGTTGATGAAACGCTTAACACACTTGCTCAGCAAGGTCTGCATGTTCCGCTGGTCGTTGGAATTGACAATGGAGGCGCCGACCGAATAGACGAATATACACCCTGCGCCAATCCGCAATATGGTGGCGGCGATGGCGAAAAATATATGCAGTTTATCGTCGAAACACTCAAACC
>CAZBZA010000343.1:0-4051 GCA_964495865.1 uncultured Lentimicrobiaceae bacterium | reverse complement strand
CGAATGAGGTATACAACGTAATAGCTTTTACAGCAACTTTTAATAATCCGCTGACCAACCTTAAAAAGCGGTTAGGCTCATTAACATCTGACAGTAATACAGAGGAGTAACCGCTTTGAAATTTCAAGACCCAAGTCCCAAATCCCAAGTCCCAAATTCCAAGGGTGAGACTTCACGGTTTTAAATTCCTAGTCCCAAGTCCCAAATTCCAAGGCTGTAACTCCACGTTCTCAAATTCCAAGGCTCAAATTCTAAAGCTGAAGTTCCAAAATTTATAATTATAGTTTATTAATGATCGACGCAAGTATCAATTTTAGTTCTGATGATTCCTTACAAAGATATTCGCACTGCTTCTTATCTCCAATTTCCAGACTATTAAATATTCGCAAAAAGTAGTTTGTTTCACGCATTTCTTTAAGCGATATGCCTATTTTGGTTTTTGCATCAGGTCTTGTTGGCGATCCTTGTGATTCTTCATAATTTGCGCCACTAGATGTTGATGACTTAATAAGTTGCCGTTTCATATCCATCGTCTCAACTGTATTTTTTACCGTGCGCAAATAAATAATCACTTCAACCGCAAACTTTAACAACCTTTCAGTGAGATCATTCTTCATAGATATATCTTTATTTAAAGCTTGGAATTTTTGATTTACGAGCTCAAACGAATGATTTTGACCTTGGAATTTGGGACTTGGAATTTGGGACTTGGAATTTGGGACTTGGGACTTTATTTCTCTTCTTCCTTCAAAAAGCACTCCAGCTGCTCCTTCAGCGCCGCTTTGTGAAGCTTAAAAACATAAGTCCTGATGCCCTCATCCCCTTTCATATTTATCCTGGCTTCTGTAACCTCAAGATTAAGTAACCAATCCAAATCTTTTTTGCCAATCAGGTACACTAATTTGAAAACCGTGTCCTTGCGGATATACCGGCTGTCGTAGTGTTCAAGCGTATAGGTTTTCCCATCCGAGAGTTTCAGCTCAAGGTTATCTTTGATATCCTGACCTTCAGGTTTTTCAGGAAACGGTATGGGAAACAGTTCCAGGAAATAGCTTTCTTTATCAGTAACAATACCTCCGCTTAAGGATTTTGCCTTCGTCCAGTAAAAATTAACCGGCTCCATATAATATACCATTGAACCATCAGGCGCCACCCGGTTAAGGATGTCGCATTGCGGAAACGAAAGGATTGAGATAGTCAGAAATCCTAACAACAGAGCTGTTTTCTTTATCAGAGTAATCATTTTCGAAAGTGTATTATACAAAGATACGTTCTTTTTAATTTTATTTTTTTGTACCATCAGTTAATTTTCAGAAATTTGAATAAATATATCCCTGATCCATTGCTTCCGGAAGTATGAATTTTAACTAATTTTGATTAAATACATGGTTATGAAAAATCCATCCTCAAACAATTCAGTTTACGACACAACCATCCGTCTTTTCATTCTTATTCTTATTGTTGGCTGGTGCCTGGCCATCATGTATCCCTTTGCAAGCATAATACTCTGGAGCGTGATACTCGCTATGGCACTGTATCCGCTTCATAAAAGCCTGTCGGCCAGAATAGGAGGCAGACCGAAACTAGCTTCTGCAATTATTGTAATTTTTACCCTGGCCATTATCTTTATTCCCATCTGGTTGCTTATCGATTCACTTTTTGCAGAGGTTAAAGCCCTCAAAGTAAGTTTCGATAGTGGTACTCTCACAATACCGCCACCTACGGAGAAAGTTAAAGAATGGCCGGTTATAGGCGAAAGACTTTACGATCTCTGGTATAATGCCTCTGCTAACCTGGGTCAGACTGTAATGAAGTACCAGGACCAGCTTATTTCAGTGGGAAGCACGGTTGGGAAAGGGATATTCAGTGCTGCCAGCGGTGTAATCCAGATAATGATATCGTTTATAATTGCGGCTATAGTCCTGGTTTTTGGTGAGACAGGCCATGAGATCCGAAAATTTTTCAGAAAAGTAGCCGGCAACAAAGGGGATGAATACGCTGATATGACATTGAAAACTGTCGGAAACGTTGTAAAAGGAATTATTGGGGTAGCACTGATACTGGCTCTGCTGAACGGAATATTGTTCATGCTGGCAGGTATTCCCTATGCAGGAATATGGACATTGCTGGTATTTGTTTTAGGCGTTCTTCAGCTTCCTTTATTTTTTATTACGGTGCCCATCATAGTTTATATGTTTGCTGTGAAAGAACTTATGCCCGCAATATTATGGACCGTGTTATTGCTGATAGCCGGCTTATCCGACAATGTATTGAAGCCGATTTTACTTGGCAAAGGCGCTCCTGTCCCAATGCCGGTGATATTTATCGGTGTTATCGGCGGATTTATCTTTTCCGGTTTCATAGGGCTATTTACCGGTGCCATTGTCATGTCGCTGGGATATAAATTATTTGTTGCCTGGATTGATTCGAATGATGTGGAGGAACAGGAAGTATAGTGCATGTATGTGCTTAAAATTGAGGAAAATGAATACATATTCTCTCCCTCCAAATTAAAATATCAAGAGGATCGATATAAAGATTCTGCTTCCCGAAATAAAGGATATAGTTCCTGCTGATTGATTGTTGTGAACCGGAATTAATTCCTGGAACCGGGAAGAACAGAATTGTGTCTTTAAGTTTTATATTTGCACAATAAATCCTTTTTAGTCTAAAGTATGCGTGCTAACTTTTTGTTCCACATCCTATTGGTATTTGCTTTTAATGTCATATCGTGTATGGGATTGAAAGCCGCAGATCGGAATGATACCATCCCGGACAGCAACGACAGTGTTGTAAAATCTGTCAATACAGAGAAACCAACACTCCTTACACCTTACCATCTGAACGTGATAAAGTTTAACCCCACTCCGATGTTGCTGTTCGATGAACTCAGGAATATTACCTTCAGTTACGAAAGGCTTATTAAAGAGAACCAATCCGTTTCACTTCAGCTTGGCTACCTGGTAGTTCCGCAGGTCTTTAACGATACACTCTTTAACAAAGTTCTTATCAATAAAGATAAAAGGAATGGGGTTAATCTCTCGTTCGATTACAGGATTTACCCCTTTTCGAGGAACCGTCGCCCTGCCCCGGATGGTATGTATTTTGGGGGATACCTTTCTTATATTGGCACTTCATCCGAAATTCGGGGTACTTTGATGGATGCACCTGAAGACGATAAAATTTTATTCGATACCCGGATGAATATGGTAAACCTGGGGTTTGAATTAGGGTATCAATTTATCTTTGCAAAGAAATTCTCCATTGACCTGCTTATGTTCGGACCCTCCATTACCGGTTATTCGGGTAACCTGGGGATAACCGGAAACCTGAACAGCGAACTGGGTGATAAGATTGATGAAGAACTTGCGGCGGAGCTAAAGGAACATTTCCCGGCCCTTGGCTACCTTTTTTCGGATGAAGATGCAACCTTCAGCACTTCAAAAATCGTAATATCTTCCTGGTTCCGGTATAGCGTGCAGATTGGGTATCATTTCTGATGTCAAGACCCAAGTCCCAAATCCCAAATTCCAAGCTCCAAGCCCCAAATCCAAATAAATACTTGTGAACGTTGAGCCCTTCCGGCTTGCCTGATGCAAACAGGGGTTTGGGGTCTCTTGTCAACACAGGTTCCAAATTCAAAGACCCAAATTCTAAATTCCAAGTCCCAGGTCGAAATCAAAATAATTGCTCGTTACCGTTAAGCCCCTCCGGCTTGCCTGTTGCAAACAGAGATTTGGGGTTTCTCGTCTACCCAAATTCCTTGTCCCAGGTTCCACCTTCAAAATTCAAATGTTCGAATATTCAAATCATATTCCGGTTTTTTGCACCACTAAAGGGCACTAAGTTCACTAAGTACCACTAAGTAACTGAACTACCAAAGTGAAAGAAATACAGTCCACTTCTCACTGTGCACTAAGCACAAAGCACTTGGAACAATGCACTATACACAATTTACCCCCCTTGGAATTTGAGTCTTGGAATTTGAGTCTTGGGCCTTTAGCTACAGCAGCCCCTTCTCCTTCAAATCATGTATCACTTCGGTAATTGA
>CAZBZA010000342.1:0-4056 GCA_964495865.1 uncultured Lentimicrobiaceae bacterium | reverse complement strand
CTTACTGGATACCAAATTACTGATCTCTGAAAACCCATTTTTCATTTTGTACAAGCCATTACTTATAACTCGCCAAATCACAAATCCCAAATCGCAACTAACAAATCGCAACTAACAAATCCCAAATAACCATTAACCAACAAACCCCCTGAAGTTAATTCCTCAGACAAAATAAAATATCAGACAACTATGAAACGGACACTTTTAAACGCTTCACTCACATTTTTAATAGGCATTATTTCATTATCAGCTATAAGCCAGGGCACCGACCCTGTGTTGCTGCAGGTTGCCAACGAAAAAGTAACCAAAAACGAGTTTGTTAAGGTTTTCGAAAAAAATAATATTAAAGGCGAAAAGCCTGATAACAAGGCAATTGAAGAGTATCTCGACCTGTATATCAATTTCAGGCTAAAGGTTACTGAGGCTAAAAACCTTGGCATGGATACCATTAAATCATTCCGCGACGAACTTGCCGGGTACCGCAAGCAATTGGCCCAGCCATATCTTGCTGATAACGAAGCAAACGAAAAACTTGTGAAGGAAGCATACGACCGTAAAAAGTTCGATATCCGTGCAAGTCATATCCTTGTTCGGGTTGATAAAATGGCATCTGCCGCTGATACTCTGGTAGCCTGGAATAAAATTATGCAGATTCATAAACGGATTGTTAAAGGGGAAGATTTTGGTAAAGTGGCAGCTGATGCGTCTGAAGATCCATCGGCAAAGGATCGCGAACAGGAAGGACAAAAAATCCCTGGTAACCGTGGCGACCTTGGATTCTTTACTGCTTTCGATATGGTATATCCGTTTGAATCAGCAGCTTATAATGCTAAATTGAATGAAGTAACTATGCCGGTACGCACCGATTTTGGCTACCATCTCATAAAAGTTACCGAAAAAAATCCTGCCATGGGTAAAGTGCAACTCGCACACATTATCCTTATTTATCCTGTAAAAGGTTCACTCGACGATTCACTTAAAGTCGCCGATTCAGCTAATATGGCTTATAAATTACTGAAAGGCGGTAGCGATTTTGGCGATGTAGCCAAGAAATTTTCCGATGATGTTTCTACCGCAGGTAAAGGTGGCGTACTGCCTTGGTTTGGTGTTAACCGTTTACTCCCCGATTTTACCCGCAACATCCTTAAAATGAAACAGAAAGGCGATTATTCCGAGCCTTTCCAAACCAGTTATGGCTGGCATATCATTAAACTTGTCGATCGCAAACCAATCGGCACTTTTGAAGAAGAGAAAGATGATCTCACCCAACGTATTTCGCGCAGCGACCGCAATAATGAAATCCAGAGTGCTTTTATAAACCGCACAAAATCAAATTATGGTTTTACACAAAATGCAGCTGCACTTGCCGAACTAACCGCAACGGTTACCGATTCAATTTTCGAAGCAAGCTGGAAACTGGAACAGGCTGCAGGATTGGATAAAAATCTTTTCACCATTGGTACCAAAACCTATACCCAGGCTGATTTCGCAAAACAACTTGCAACCACCCAGCGCCGCGGTCAAAAATCGGATATCACCACTTATGTTCAGCAGCAGTACAATACTTTTGCTAACGATGCAGTTGTTAAATATGCTGATAGCCAGCTCGAAAATGAGAAACCGGAATTTAAAGCCCTAATCACTGAGTACCACGATGGGATACTGCTGTTTGATCTTACCGATAAAAAAGTGTGGTCCAAAGCTGTGAAAGATACCGTTGGGCTGCAGCAATTCTACGAAAAGAACAAACAAAATTACCTGTGGGATGCAAGGTTAGATGCCTCTATCCTTATAATTAAAGATCCGTCAATCATTAAAAGTCTCAAAAAAATGCTCAAAAAAGGCGCAACCGATGAGCAGATCCTGGCAAAATATAATCGCGACAGCATTCAAAAAGTTACCATCGAGAGGAAAAAATTCCTGAAAGGTGAAAATATGAATCTGCAGAATGTTGAATGGAAAACCGGCGTATCTGAATTGATTCCTCTGGCGGATAATGAAAATGCCCTTGTTATTGTTCACCAGGTAGTAGCTCCTGAGCCCAAATTGCTTAACGAGGTTCGTGGTGCTATGACCGCCGATTATCAGAACTTTCTTGAAAAAGAATGGATTGACGAATTGCGGGCAAAATATCCTGTTGCTGTTAACGATGATGTTTTAAAAACAATTTTAACACTGCAATAGCCAATGCTGCGTTTGCTGGTAATTTCAGCTTTTCTGGTCTCTGTGCTGGGATCCTGCAATTTACTGCCGGGTAAGGATAAATCCCGGGAGGGCGCTATTGCACGGGTGTACGACAAATATCTGTATGCTGAAGATTTAGAAGGAGTTATACCTTCCGGAATCAGTGCAAATGATAGTTTGGAGATTACAACTGCTTACATAAATAATTGGGTAAGGCAGGAGCTTTTGCTCAAACAGGCTGAGGACAACCTCGATGAAACCCACCGCGATTTCACCAGTCAGATTGAGCAATACCGCAACTCGTTAATTATTTATGCTTACGAATCAGAGCTTGTAAACCAAAAACTGGATACAGTAGTTTCGATGAGTGAAATAGAAGATTATTATCAGAAAAATCAAAATAATTTTCATTTGCGCGAAAATATTGTATTGGCTAACTATGTGATTGTTAATGCCGGATCGCCCGTTGCCAACAGAGCTAAAACCCTTTTGCAGAGCACACGTGATGCCGATAAAGAAAAACTGCAAACGCTTTGCCAGGAAAACGGAATTGAATATATGATAAATGATGGAACCTGGATGTCGTTTGCTGATTTGATCCGAAAAATACCACTCACTGTTGACGATCAACTGGATTTCCTGAAACAGAACAGGTATTATGAAGTAAAAGATTCAACCACTATTTATTTGGTGGCTATTGATACATACAAGAGTAAGGAAAGTATCTCTCCTTTGAATTTTGAGATCGAAAATATCCGCATCATCCTTTTAAACAAGCGTAAAGCCGAATTGCTGGCCACTATGGAAAACGACTTGTACAACGATGCTGTGAAACGAAATAAGTATGAAATATTCAAGAAATAACTTCCCCGTACACATGATAAAACAACTGGTAATTCCTGCTTTATTGATCCTGTTTATAGGCTCCGTAATGCAGGCCAAAGCTCAAAATGAAAATGAAAAAGTAATTGACGAAATAGTAGCCCTGGTTGGAAGCCATCCTGTGTATTGGTCAGACGTAGAAGCTCAGTATGCCCAGGCGCTTGCGCAGGGTGCCAAAGGTGATCCTTTCGTTTTCAGGTGCGAGATTTTCGAGAATATATTATTTCAAAAACTACTTGTTTACCAGGCTGAAATAGACAGCCTTGTTGTAAGCGACGAACAGGTGGACAGCGAGCTCGACCGTCGCCTCCGATACTACATTCAGCAGTTTGGCTCGAAGGAAAAACTTGAGGAGTTTTATGATAAATCAATTGATGAGTTTAAAAATGAACTCAGGGAACCATTAAGACTCGAAATCCTTTCGCAGCAGGCCCAGGGCGAAATAGTTGGAAGTGTTAAAATTACTCCTAACGAAACAAAAGACTATTTTAACAGCCTGAAGCAGGATAGTATTCCAATAATCCCGACTGAATATGAAATTGGTCAGATTGTTAAAAACCCGGTGGTTGGTCCGGCTCAGTTGAAGGAAGCTCGCGAAAAACTTGCATCCCTGCGCGACAGGGTGCTGAAAGGCGAGAAGTTTACAACTCTCGCCGTTCTGTATAGCGAAGATCCCGGTTCAGCTTCCAAAGGTGGCGAACTTGGTCTTTTTGATCGGGGAAACATGGCTCCTGAATTTGAATCGGCAGCTTTCAACCTCAAGAATAAAAATGATCTTTCCGAAATTATAAAAACAAAATTTGGGTACCACCTTTTACAACTTATCGAACGCAAGGGAGAGTTTGTAAATGTGAGGCACATACTAATAATTCCTAAAGTTTCACCTGACGACCTGATTGCTGCGGCTGCAAAACTCGACAGTATAGCTGCAAAAGTAAGGGCCGATTCGCTCACATTCGAAAGAGCTGCCATTATTCACAGCGATGATCC
>CAZBZA010000341.1:0-4060 GCA_964495865.1 uncultured Lentimicrobiaceae bacterium | reverse complement strand
AGCTTGTAAAACTGCACCGGAAGCAGGGTTTTAAGATCAGCGCCTATAAGTCCGGGAATTATTTCGTTAATCTCGGCGGCATCTTCGCCAAGGATTGTAACAAAACTCTCGTTTGATCCGACAATTTTCATGTTTTCATCCACAATCACCACTGCAGTCGGAAGTTTGTGCAGCATGGTCTGCGTGGTTTCAAGTACTTCCTGCGCTGTTTGCTTTTCGGCCAATGCCTGCTTTTCCGAATTCTGAAGAGCCTGTTGTGTGCGGGTAAGTTTGTCGTTTGTAATTTTCAGCGACCGGATATATTCCTGCTTGCTGCGCAGCGAATGCATTATACACATATCAGGCCTGGTGATTCCGTTGGCGACATCAATGGCAAAATCGCGGCAGCTATCGTAGCCACATGCTTTGCAACCCATGTTTTCAATGTCACTCTTGTCAATGATCTTAAGTATTTCATTTACTTTCTCTTCTGGTGGATTTGGCAAACGTTGATCATTGGCAATAAAATCCCTTTTAAGGCTGAGATGCTGATATTGTTTAAGGTCATTGTTCCACTTTGCCATTTTAAATTCTTTCAATCTCTTTGCCGTGTATGCGCGGGTCAGGGTTTGACGGTTATATTTTTTCCCGCCTGGTTTCATCCCAGGTCCCATCATACAACCTTCGCAATAAAACATATTGAAATGTTTCTGGATGTATTCAATCCCTTCTTCAAACTGACTGATAGCTGCTTTTATTCTGTCTTTCCCATCGGCGGTAACAACTGTGCCCGAAAGTAAATCATGGTTTAGGCCCGATGCCTGTATAATACCTGTGCTGATCGGATACAAATATCCTTTGTACCCCTGAGGTTCATCAAATTCCAGGAATTCGATAGTACTTTCTTTAATGCCGTGTTGATCGAACATTTCGCGAAGCTCTGCAAAAGTGAGAACTTCGTCAACTTTGGCATTGTCAGTAAACCGGTCGGCTTCTTCTTTTGCTCCGATACAAGGACCTATAAATACCACTTTTATTTCGCTCCCATAAATTTCCCGCACTACTTTTGTGTTGGCTATCATAGGATTAACAATTGGTGCAAGATTATCGATAAGGTGAGGATAATACTTCTCAATCATCGAAACTATAGGCGGGCAATTTGCAAGAATATAATATTTCCCTAAAAAATTTGAAACCAATTCGTTGAATTCTTTTGCTACAATGTCAACTCCAAATGCAACGTCATGAACATAATCAAAACCCATTTCATGAAGCATCCTGACTAACTTCCTGTAATCGGTTATATCATCGAATTCAGCTGAAATGCTCGGATCAACCAATGCCACCACTTTATGTTCCGACGTGAGAAGATCCATTACTGCAGGTTTCGAATCGTAGTATTTTATGGCTCCCGGACTGCAAACTTCGAGGCAACTGCCGCAACCAATGCATTTATCAGGCTGTATATAAGGTATGTCGCTCGAAGGGCGCAATTCAATAGCTTTAACAGGACAAATTCTTACACAGGCATAACAAACCTTACACTTATCTTCTTCTATAAACACGAGAGGTGCTTGCATTTTTTTACAATTTTAATTTTTCATTCCGAAAACCATTCACTGGCGCTGAAAACCACTTCTGCTTAAAAACAGACATGGACTATCTCCTCCCAAAACCCTTCAAACCTTTCAAACCTTTCAAACTCTTCAACCTTTTGAACCTTTGAACCTTTGAACTTTTGAACCCTTCAACCCTATTTCTCAATCGTCTCGAAAAACTCATCAAGCAGCGCAATCACCGAGTCTTCATCCAGTCTTTCAATGAGTTTGCCATCAAGCTTTATTGAAGGTCCTACAGCGCATTGCCCGAAACACCTTTCGCCATGAAAGCGCACTTCGTTAAGCAGGTTTCTGTCGCGCAGATAATCATTTACAATTTTAACCAATTGTTTATTACCCCGGGCAAAGCAGGAACTTCCCAGGCAAATAACCACTTCTTTCTTGTTATTATCCATTGTCAGGCGTGTTGTAATTGAGCTTCTGCTTCCTGTATAGTTACATTCAGAAAACAAATATAGATAATTATGGATATCAAATAGAATTGTTAACAGAATAACACTGTTATTTTTTTAACAATAAATATCAATACTTAGAAATCAAAACATTATTTTTGTAGTCAGCAATTTGAATGAACTATAAACATAATCAAATGCAGGCCTCACTCGACGAAATAATTCAAAGATACAAAGCCGGTTCGCGCGAATCACTGCTTCCATTGCTACAGGATATTCAAATTGAGTTTGGATACCTGAACGAAGAAGCAATCCTTAAAGTTGGACAGCATATAAAACTCCCTTCGGGCAAAGTATATGGAATTGCTACTTTTTACGACCAGTTCCGGTTTGTTCCCAAAGGAAAATTCCACATTAAAGTTTGCAGGGGAACGTCCTGTCATATGCATGGCTCTTCCGGCATATTGCGTGAAGTGGAACGGGTGCTTAATCTGAAGGAGGGGCAAACTTCCCGCGATGGACGTTTCAGCCTCGAAGCAGTCAGTTGTATGGGTGCCTGTGGCTCGGCTCCGGTAATGAATATCAACGGCGAATTTAAAACCGCCATTTCCATACCTGATATCGCACAAATCATTGATTATTACAGAAGTACTATTTAACTCAGATTCAATTACATGGATGCTAAACAATTTCTGATTGAAAAGGTACTGACAGCTAAAGCTGATCTTGATAAAAAAGAAGTTTCTGAATTTCTGGCTCAGGTACGGCACGATACTGTTGATAAACCTGTGGTTTATATTGGTTCGGGAACCTGTGGAAAAGTTGCCGGAGCTGATGATACTTTAAATGCGGTTACACGTTATCTGGAAGAGAAAAATTTAAATGCCGAAATAGTTCAGGTTGGATGCATCGGTATATGCTCTTACGAGCCTATCGTCGATATTCAGCTGCCGGGGAAAGCCAGGATTTCGTTCCGCAATATAACTTCCGAACTGGTTGAACCGCTGTTGGATGATATTTTTAACAGCGAAGTACCTTATGGAAATGTTCTGGGCCAGTTTAATTTCGAGAGGTATAACAAATGGGAGAATGTACCTTTTATCAATGACCTGCCATTTTTCAAACATCAGCACCGTATAGTCCTGGCCAATTGCGGTATTAGCAATCCCGATTCAATTTCGGACTATATTGCCAGAGGTGGATACCAGACTTACTTAAAATGCATCCGCAATTATACCGGCGAAAAAATCTGCACTATTGTGGATCAAAGTGGTTTACGTGGTCGGGGAGGAGGAGGTTACCCTACCGGTCAGAAATGGATTATGGCCCATAATACCGTTAGCGATCAGAAATACCTTGTTTGCAATGCTGCCGAAAGTGATCCAGGTGCTTTTATGGACCGCGCTGTTATTGAAGGCGATCCGCACCTTTTACTCGAAGGAATTGCTATTGCCGCTTATGCTATTGGAGCCACCAAAGCATATATTTATGTGATGGACGAATACAGCCAGGCATATTCGATGTTGAAAGAGGCACTTCAGCAATTAAAGGAATACGGGTTCACAGGTTATAATGTGTTCGATAGCGGAGTGGATTTGAAAATTTCGCTGGTACGCGGGCCCGGAGCTTTTGTGTGTGGTGAAGAAACTGCGCTGATCAACAGCATCGAAGGAAAGCGTGGAATGCCTCGTCCAAAGCCTCCGTATCCTGCCATTGAAGGGTTATTTGGAAAACCTACAATAATTAATAATGTAGAAACACTAGCAAATATTCCTTACATACTTCGTCATGGACCACTTCGTTTTAACGAGATAGGAACTGCCGAAGCAAAAGGAACAAAAGTTTTTGCCATTTCCGGTAAAGCAATGATAACCGGAATGGTTGAAGTTCCGATGGGAACCAAAATCAGGGATATTATTTTTAAAATTGCTGGTGGTGTTAAAGAAGGTAAAGATTTTAAAGCCGTTCAGATAGGTGGTCCTTCTGGAAGCTGCCTGCCTGCATCGCAACTCGACCTGTGTGTTGGGTACGAAACTTTATGGAACGAAGGCGCGATAATAGGTTCCGGTG
>CAZBZA010000340.1:0-4066 GCA_964495865.1 uncultured Lentimicrobiaceae bacterium | reverse complement strand
GCTTTCGATCATACTCCTTTCAGCAAAGTGAAAGTAGTAATTCTCGGACAGGATCCTTATCATAATGATGG
The DNA here is from genome assembly GCA_964495865.1 of uncultured Lentimicrobiaceae bacterium. Lineage (GTDB taxonomy): Bacteria > Bacteroidota > Bacteroidia > Bacteroidales > UBA4417 > UBA4417. Next base: position 3,995 of record CAZBZA010000340.1, on the reverse strand, counting down.
TCAGGCGCATGGGTTGTGTTTTTCGGTTCCTGACGGAGTTGCCATTCCGCCTTCGCTGATTAATATATATAAGGAGCTCAATTCGGACCTAGGCATACAAATTCCGCGTTCGGGCAACCTCGAAAAATGGGCTGATCAGGGTGTTCTTCTTTTAAACGCCATGCTCACCGTTCGTGCTTACCAGGCCGGCTCGCACCAGAAAAGGGGCTGGGAAAATTTTACTGATGAAGTAATCCGTCAGCTATCGGCGCGGCACAGCGGACTGGTTTTTATCCTCTGGGGAAGCTATGCTCAGGCAAAAGAAAGTATGATCGACACTTCGAAACATCATATACTAAAAGCTGTACACCCTTCTCCTCTATCTGTTTACCGCGGATTTTTCGGCTGCCGGCATTTCTCCAAAACCAACGAACTTCTGATCGAAGCAGGGAAAGAACCCATTGACTGGAATCTGTCATAAGAACTCCACCAGGCAAAACAGTCTTAACTTTATCCTTTTCAGTTTGTTTATTATTTGCCTAAAACGCTTTAATCAAAACCTCTACAATAAAGCAGATTATGACCCGGGAAGCATCATGGTATAATCCTCTTATCGATGGCAGTGTGCAGTGTACGCTTTGCCCTCATATGTGCATCTTAAAAGAAGGTAAAACAGGCATTTGCAGGGTAAGGGTGAATAAACAGGGAAAATTGCATTCCGAAGTATATGGTTTTGTTTCAGCAATTAATTTCGATCCTATCGAGAAAAAACCCTTGTATCATTTTTATCCCGGTTCCACCATTCTTTCTATGGGAACTTATGGATGCAACCTGCGATGTTTTTTCTGCCAGAATTGCACCATTTCGCAAACCGGTCCGGATCCTGAGTTGCCGCGGACTTATCTCACTACTGAACAAATTGTTAAATCAGCACTCAGCCATCCCGGGAATATCGGTATTGCATTTACTTACAACGAGCCTGTAGTTTGGTTTGAGTATATGTATGAAACCGCGAAACTGGCTAAGCAGGCAGGACTTGTTACCGTAATGGTTACAAATGGGTTTATAAATACAGAACCCTTGAGAGTCTTACTTGATGTTATTGATGCTTTTAGTGTAGATTTAAAATCCTTTAACGACGATTTCTATTCAAAGGTTACATCTTCGAAACTGGAACCGGTCAAGGAAACGCTGAAACAAATAAAAGCTGCTGGTAAGCATGTCGAAATTGTAAATCTTGTTATCCCCGGACTAAACGACGAAGAAGATTTGTTTACTGATATGGTAAAATGGATTTCGAAAGAAATCGGGAAAGATACAGTGCTGCATATTTCGAGGTATTTCCCTAATTATAAAATGGTTACTGAAGCTACTCCAATGGCGGTGATACGCAGGGTTAAACGTATTGCCGAAAATCATCTGCAGTATGTTTATACCGGTAATATGTATGCCGACAGCAATGATACCAGCTGCCAGTTTTGTAATAATATATTAATTACCAGGCAATTATATAGCACAAAAGTTGTTGGTCTTGATTTGGATGGAAGATGTAACAGCTGCGGGAACTTTTTTCTTAAAAAAACTTAATTTTATTTTCCGTTTAAAATCTTTTACACTACTTTTGAAAACTCAGAACAGTATTTTCATTTAAAAGTAAGCATTTACTTTTCACCAAAAGCGTTTTCATGGTTTTCAAAAAGAGCATAATTAACTTATTTATTACATTCATTTTCAGCATGTCCACCTTTGTGGTTTCGGCTCAGCAACTTGCGAGCGAACCGGCTGGTGGTATGGATGAAAACGAACTTGAAGAAACAGAATTATTACTTCCGCCCTCAACTTCGGCCATTCCATCTATCATGGATATTCCGTTTCTGAATAAATACTATACCAGTTGGGATACCATGTATGTGCGAAGGTATTCAGAAGTTCCTCCATCGACAGGTGATTCAATTAGTCTCCCGCTTTTTAATGAATATTCAACAGGTTTCGCATTTCCGGTTGAAGGCGATTTTCTTTCACCGTTCGGATACCGTGGCCGCCGTGTGCATTCGGGCGTTGATATTAAACTGGAAGCAGGAGATCCTGTAAGTGTAGCTTTCGATGGAGTAGTTCGTATGGCGCGCTATTATTCGGGCTATGGCAATTGTGTTGTTGTAAGGCATTACAATGGAATTGAAACATTGTACGGTCATCTGTCGAAAATAAAAGTAAAAATAAACCAGGAAGTAAAAGCCGGCGAAGTGATCGGACTGGGCGGACGTACAGGCCGGGCTTCATGCAACCACCTTCATTTCGAAACCCGTTTCCAGGGTAAAGCATTTAATCCGAAACAAATTATTGATTTCAATACGTTTAGCCTGATTTCGGATACCTTCAACGTTACCAAAGCAACCTATGGATTATCGCGCGATTATCTGCCATCAGCTTCATCAAATGAGATAACAGCCGATAATAGCACTGAAAAACCTAAAGCAAAATCAACCAAATCAAAAAAATACCACACTATCAAAAGTGGCGATACACTAAGTGCTTTATCAAGAAAGTATGGCACTTCAGTAAAACAATTGTGTTCCATAAACGGAATTAAGCCTACGAAAACACTGCAGTTAGGTACAAAACTGAGGGTGAAATAATCCCTTTTGTTTTTGAAACATCGTATTTCGGGGCCGGGAATTTTCCGGCCTCGTTTTTTTTGTAATTTTAACCCAAATTTAAGCCTGCTTTATTTTGAATGTCTCTACCCGATTATTCTCCAGATTCTTTTTCAGGATATTCCCTATTCTGTTGCTGTTAGCCGGATGTAACCCGGCTCTCAATATCACAGGAATGGATATCGGCAGTTTATACACCGGGCAAAAAGAAAATTCGCTGCATCTTAACCAACTTTATAATTTAAACGACAGCCTCACCACCATAAGTATTATATTGCCCGCCGGACTTATAAAACCAGATCCGGGAACAAAAAAATACTCAAAGCGGGGTACCCTGAAATACGAAATTATTGGCGAAGGCAAACGCATCGGACTGGTTGACAGCGCAACTTTCGTTGTTGCTGATACAACCGATTATTTAAGTTCAATCAGCCATACATGGACTTTCAAGGCTCCGGCAGGTATTGACTATTTTGTAAAAGCAACCTATTCGGTTCCAGGCATATTCGACGATTTTCTGTTGCTCGAATTTTTCAGTAAAAAAAATCGTTCATGCCAGTCGTGGTTCCGTTTTCAATCCGAAACAGGAGATTACATTTCGGGTAACAATACTCCTTATAGTATGCCTTTAAGGCTTGTAACGGAGGATACCAGCAGCAGGCAATTCGTGGTAAAATTCTTTTCGCGCGATTTCCCGCCACCGATTCCTGCATTCGTAGAGAAATACCGGGCTCCTTTTAACTATTCGCCCGACAGCACTATTATTCTTGAATTAAAAAATGGCAAAACACCTTATTTCATCCCTGAAAAAACCGGGTTTTATTTTTTCCAGTCTGATACTTCTATCCTTCAAGGACCTTCACTTTTCCTTATGGACCCAGGTTTTCCGAAAGTTACCCAACATGCGCTTATGCTCGATGCTTTAAAATATATTACTTCGGCAAGAGAGTTTCAGCAACTGAAATCGTATGCGTATCCAAAAGTTGCCGTTGATAGTTTCTGGATTGTAAATGCCGGACGACCCGATCTGGCGACCGAGCTTATCCGAAAATATTACCTCCGAGTCGAAACTGCCAACAAACTCTATACGTCATATACCGATGGCTGGAAAACCGATCGAGGAATGATATATATCGTAATCGGAAAACCTTCAAAAGTTTTCAGAAGTTTTGAGCAGGAAGTCTGGATTTATGGTGATTACGATGATCCGAGAGCCCTGAAATTCTATTTCAACAAAGCCCAAAACCCTTTTACCAACAACGATTATGTGCTGATACGAAACCAATACTACAAATCATCCTGGTACCAGAATGTACAGCTTTGGAGACGGTGAGAGGTGGACGAGGGGATGAGGGGACAAGG
>CAZBZA010000339.1:0-4094 GCA_964495865.1 uncultured Lentimicrobiaceae bacterium | reverse complement strand
TGCACATTTTTAGCCAGCGACATTCCTACAGGGCCCCAATATTCAATAGTATTAGGAAAACCGTCGAAATCGCAGAATAAGCTCCAGGTATGTCCAACGCCTAGCATACCTAATTCGGCATATGCATAAATCATATGAAATGTTGTGCGCCCGGCATCAGCTCCTGCACCAAATAAGTCGAAGGAAAAGCGTGTCATCAGTTCACCGTATTTTGTCGGTGTGAAGCTCTTTATGTTAAGCATCGACTGGCGTACACTAAAGTAAACATTTCCGTCGGAGCCATATTCGCCATTGTACGAAGGCAATTGAGTCGGACGCATAACATCAAAGTAATCGGGATTTACCTGGTTAAAATTGTACCCCACATCGGTCATGATCTGCCCCGAAATTTCAAATGAAGTTTTCGTTTTGTCCTGAGAGAAAACGGTTAAGAAGAGAACGCTTCCTGCTAATGTGAGTAAATGCTTTTTCATAACAAATTTCAGATTTTATAAAATTCGCATCCATATGATTATCAAAGTTCGTATATTTTTCTATAAAGTCTAAGAAGAAAATGATTCATGATTTTAATTTGCTTCAGGTTTTGGTATGATCCTTAATCATTTCTCTATGGTGATTTTACCCCACTGAGCTTCGCAGTAACTAAAAAAAGTTACCACAGGTTAATTAAGAATTTAAGATTGGACGAAATCCGTAATAGTATTATTTCCAGATCAATATTCTAATCAAAAAAAGAGGAAGGCAAAAGATGTTTTGTAAAAAATGCAAACTTATTACATGCAAACCGATTGACTGGCATCTTTTTATTAATTTATAATAATCCGTTTTTTGATATTGTTGAAAACCATTTCTTGCTTTCGGAATCGGCATTTAATTTTGCATCAATATTCATTTCAATCAGTAATCTGTTGTGCTGTGTCTGTATTTTATTACTTGAAACTATTTTTCAATAAAGTGGGAACAGGCATGGAATGACACAAAACCAAAAGCCATGAAAAAAATCAGATTGGTATTGATTGCTGCAGCGCTTTGCATCGCAGGCATAAGTTGCGAAAAAGCTACTGTAAATGAACCGGAAATAGTCTCCGGAGGGACAAATGATCTGGGTACTTATTCGGACCATAAAATTTCCTGGCAAGATTCCTTCGATTCATCGTCGGAACTCAAAAAAAACTGGATGCTCATCGGTAATCCGGAACCTAACTGGAAAGAGACTGCCAATGGTCAGCAGGGCCTTTTTGACAATAATGGAGCTTCACCATCCAGTAATTTTGCCGTTTCAAATTTAATGATTCAGAAAGGTGGAAATTATATTGTTGAAGCTGAAATTATGTTGAATATTTATAATCCTTATGGATCGTGTGTTTGCCCGGGAGTTGCTGTATCGAGAGACGAATTTCCATTATTGCAAAAGGACGAAATACCATTTCTTGTTTCCATGCGGGTACTTTATGCCGGCGCGAACGCTACCTGGCTTCCTGAATGGTTAAGAGGGCATACCTGGTTAGTAATGCAATACCTTTCGGAAGAAGAGCAGACTTTTTCATCATACATTCCTTCCGATTTGCTCAATGGCGACTGGCACCGGCTTAAGATTTCAGTGTCGCAAAGCGGAAATCCGACTTTTTTCTGCGACGACAGAGTGATATGGGCGCCTGATGATACGGTGATGCCAATGAACAGCGATAAAAAAGTAATTTTGGGCTATACTTCAGGTGGCGATCTGGAAAATCTTGCCGGTGTTGCTTATCATAATTGGATAAAGGTCAGCTATACACTTTCGTTAAAAGATGAATGATTCAGTGAAAATGAACATCGATAAAATCACCCGCTGATTATTTTTTCTTAAATCCCGATTCCTTATACGGAACGGGATTTTTTTAACAATAAAACCTGATAATCCTATGAAATTGCATAGCCAGAAAAAGAATTGAGTTCACATATTTTAATATAGTTTAAATAATAAACCGGTACGAAAAAGATTCTTTTTTTAACTCCATAAGCTTTTCATAGAGTGGTGTAAAAAAACGGTTGCTTTCGAGCCCGGAGGTACCGCTAATATGGTTTCCGGTCTTCATTATTCCGTGTAGGGACTTCTCTACCTGTTTACAAAAAACAGGATTCGTTGTAGTTAACAAATCCAGTGAATTATGTGTCATCAATACTTTTTTAATCCCATCTCTTTGAATAAATACTGTATTATCGATAAGAAGCACTTCATTAAAGAAAATTTTCATGTTTTCGTCTCCGTCTTCTATTACAGTTTGTCCTAAATGAAATTTACACCCTTGCTCTGTCTGATCCTGCATATGCCTTATCAGGGCTTCATATTTCTCAATAAGAGTAACTGCTACCTGTTTATTTGCAAAAAAGCCCGAGACACGGCAAAACTCAATCTGCTGCATCATTCGGGTAAATGTTTCCTGACACCATATTTCGACTACGCTAGCCTTGTTGTAGGCCGAAAGCAACTGTTTGCCTAAATTTATCCAATCAAAAGGTATATCACTGACATCAAATAGTTTATCATGATAATCAGGATAGTGAAGCAGCATTTTCTTCCAGAAATAGATTTTAAAAGCGGCTAGTTCGGGGAAATCAAAATAATAAAAAACAGGTAAGTCGCGTGCCACCATTATCACTTCTTTGGTCTTGGCTTCTTTAACTTTTGTAATTTCCAGAATCCTTAACCGCAGCCATTCTTCAAAACCGTTTTGCTCCGACCTTAACAAAAAAGGCTGAAATAGAATATCTGCATTATTATTCCCAAAAAGCGAATCAATCGATATCCCATACCGGGTACTCAGAATCTTCATTTCTTCGATTGACAATTCCTTGTCGCCGCGTAGCCGCCGGTAAGCACTGTCATAGCTAAGTTCCAGTATATCTGCAACTTCATGAACTACTGAAATATGGTCAGGCAACCTTTGCCTGATTGATTCAAAAAATAATTGCTGTATTGCTTTCCCCTTATTCATTCTACATTTATTCAACACACTTTGATACCGGAAATCAATCTGAAGAGTTTAACCTCTGTGTTGCAACAACGCTTTTCAATTTCATTTTCAGTCAGGGAAAAGACATAACGTATTTGCCACCACGCATAAAAAAAAGCTTGAAGAACTGAAAAGCGATTTAAAAGAGAAAAGTGCTACATGGTATTAACTTAGAATGGAAAGCATCCCAAAACCCGGAAAATAAAGCATTTATATAATCTGCTTACAGGTAATCCGTATAAACAACCACAAGTAGATTCAGGCTAATGTTGAGGATTTTAGTATCCAATGGTTAATGTTCAGTAATGAATAGAAGCCTGAAAGTATATCCCGGTATGTATATAATAAAACTTATCCCCGGGGAGACAGGAATCCGAGAGTATTATTACATAAAATTACAAAATTTAAAGCCCGAAAGCAACAACTGATTTTTATATTTTCGGTTTAAAACTCTTCGAAACCGTTTATTCTGTATGGCTTGATATATATATGCAAACTATTACATATCAAGAAATTATTTTAAAATTATAGCAAATTTTTATTAAAAACCATCTGATCCCATTCATGCTTGCGCAAAAATTGCAAAAACAAAGTAGGAATTTAAAAACTGATGGAGATATACAGCAATTTCAGCAAAAAGCATGTACCAGTTAGTTGAAATCCGTTTCCTGAAACCAAAAAGTGAATCTAACTTTATAGCAGTCAATTAATCTCATTCATTAATCCGTTGCGCTGCGCCTGTATGCATAATGCTGATATTAGAATATTTATCACTGCTTGAAGCAATAAAACAGGCACAGAATGACACAAACCCAGAAACTATGAAAACAATCAGGTTATTGTTATTGATGGCAGCAATGCTGAGTATTGCGTGCATCAGTTGTTCAAAGTACGAAGCAGAAGAGACCAACGTAGGTGAAGTTAAGGATTTACAGGCTCTTCCCAATGATATTGATAAAATCTGGAATCCGATTCAAACCTGGACTGAACATTTTTCGAATCAAACTACCCTGGATGCCAATTGGCAGCTTTACGGAAAGCCGAGCCCAAAGTGGGTTAAATTAGCATATGGAAAACAAGGACTATTTGATAATAACG
>CAZBZA010000338.1:0-4097 GCA_964495865.1 uncultured Lentimicrobiaceae bacterium | reverse complement strand
GGCGGATGAGGTGAAATTGGCGGATGAGGTGAAATCAAGCCTCTTGGCGAAAAGAAGCTACCGCAGCCGGATGAGGTGAAAAAGCCCAAAACTCCTCCCGTAAACCGATTTTACCCTATTTAAAAAACATACACTATCTTTGACTTCAAAACACAGAAAAAATTCCGATATTTGACTATCGGAACCATTACTATTAATGAAAAACGGAACCACAGGCAAAAAGGCATTATGGCATAAAATCATCCTGGTGCTGCTCAGGGTTGTACTTGCTTTTGTAATCCTTGGTATTGTGCTCGTAATTGCATTGAATATCCCTGCAGTTCAAACGTTTATTGCCGGCAAATTCATTAAATCCATACGCGAGAAAACCGGCACCGAAGTCAGCCTGGGCTCTCTGAAAATAGCATTACCTAACAAGGTAAATATTAATGAGCTTTTCGTGCGCGATAAAAATGCTGACACTCTGCTCTATCTTCATTCGCTGAGCGTGGACGTATCCCTTTTCAGACTTCTCAATAATCAGGTTGCCATAAAAAGCCTCGCACTCGATAATGTTGTCGCCGATATACACCGAAAATCTCCCGGAGGCGAATTTAATTTTCAGTTTTTAATCGATGTATTTACTCCTGACACAATCACAAAACACTATACCGTTGTAAAACAGACAAAGCCCTGGCTTATTAAAGTTAACGATATCAGTCTTAACCATATCCGTGCTACTTTTTATGATGCCGGAAACATTGATCTGCGTGTTGACCTGGGTAATTTTAAAGCATCTTTCAAAGATGTTGACCTACAGCATCAAAAAATAAACGTACACGAAATTCAGCTGAAAAACACTTCGGTTACTCTTGTTTTGCCTCCTGATGTGGAAAGTGACAAAACTACGGCTGAAGCTGATTTTAAACCCGAAGCATTAAGTAATAACGATACAATCCATTCTGCATCAAGTGTTTTCCTTGCGCTAACAATCTTAGCCGATCGGTTAACGATTGAAAATACCAATTTCAGCCTCGACAACAATTCAACTCAAAAATTACCTGTCGGAATTGATTATTCGCATCTGCATGTGAGCGATATAAACGCCGATATCCGGAATATCAATGTTGATTCCCTGGGTTACAGGGCCGAATTTACCAGTTTAAGCGCGTCAGAAAGTTGCGGGCTGAATGTAAAAAAGTTTGCTGCCAACGCTAGTTTTACCGATAAGCAGATGGAATTGAAGAATGTTACCCTTGAAACTTCAGCAAGTAAAATTTTTGGCGATATGAACCTTGGTTATGTTTCGTTTAACGATTTTATGCACGGCTTATGGAATTCGGAAACTGCTTTAAACCTCAGCAATACCAGCGTTAACGCAAACGAAATATTCCTTATTGTCCCTTTCCTGGTTACGGATCCGTATTTGGGCAAGTTTAAAAATTCCGATATTCTTATTTCAACCGAAACGGATGGTAAAATTAACGATCTGAATATTAACAACCTCGAAATCACCCTTTTGGGGAATACTATTTTGAAATCGAAATGCAGGCTTACCGGGCTTCCTGATATAAATGCGCTTGTTTTTGATGCTGATATTAACAGGCTCTCGACCAATCCTGCCGATATTCAGCAATTTGTTGATCCGGCAGTTTTTGCGGGGCTTAAGCTGCCTCCGTCCTTCGAACTTCAAGGGAATGCGAAAGGAAAAATAAATTCAGTAAAAGGAAATTTCGAATTCACATCGGCCTATGGCAATATTGCGGCTGATGCATTTTATCAAAATTCCGGTTCTGCTGTCCGCGATACGTTCAGCATTGATTTTACGGCAAAAAATATTCGAGCAGGAACCATTCTGTCGGATACTTCAATAGGCAAAACCAGTTTCACGGGTCATGCTACCGGTTCGGGAATCAGCAATAACGATATTTGGGGATCTGTGCATCTCGATATTCATGATGCTTATTATCAATCATATACATACAACAACATAACGATCGATGGCCGGATGAGCGGGAAAATGATATCCGCAACAGCTTCATCAGGCGACACCAATTTAAACTTTAAACTTATTGCGGATGCCGATTTGCGCGAAGCGAAACAAAAAATTACCGCTCAGCTCGATCTGGTAAAAGCAAATTTTTACGCGCTTCATCTTTCCGAAACGGAAGTGAACTTTTCAACACAACTTACGGCCGAAGTTAACTACGCCGGTTTTCAGGATGCGGATGCACATCTCACCATGGTAAATTCGGAAATAACACGTCCTGGCAGAACTGTTCCTTTCGATTCAGTTGTAATTCAGGCTGTTTCGTCAGTTGACAGTATGATGATTAAAATAAAATCGGATGTCATTGACGGACAGATTTCCGGGAATATTCCACCCCAGAACCTGGGCAAAACCTTTCAATCGGCCTACAAAAAGTATTTCGGAATAGCGGATACCACACAATCAGTTGCCGGACAATATATTGATTTCGCAATGCATATCCACATTCCCGAAAATATTATCCAACTGTTTTCGCCCGAATCCGAAGCGCTGAATATCAGTCATTTGAAAGGCAGTTACAAAACTGACAGCAATGAGTTATCGGTTGAAATCAAACTGCCCGAAGCTATGCTTTCAGGCATAAAAATCGATTCGGTAAATCTAAGTATCAACGGCAAAAATGAGCTTGTTTCCTTGGAAGCAAGCATTTTGAAATTAGCGTACGATACCCTGAATATTGAAAATATCCGCATTAATGAACAGGTGAACAAAGGAATTATTCTTTCCGAAATAAGCACACTCGATTCAATTGGTAAACCATCGTACTTATTTGCCAATAAAATTGAATCAGATACTAACTTTTTGAAAATCAGTTTTCTGCCTGATGGATTGATACTTGATAATGTTCCATGGAAAACGGAAGAAGGCAATGTGCTCGAAAAACGTGGCCGCAGATTGATTGCAGAGAAATTTGTATTTTCAAACGCTGATCAGTCCATCGGAATGGTGACCAGCGACAATTCGCAGAAAATTGTGTTCGATAATTTTGCGATTCAAAACCTTATCAACATCATTAAATTTAGCGGCAACCAACGGTTCTTTAAAGGAAACCTCGACGGGGAAGTTATTTTCCCGGTTTCGGAAAACGAAAAATATATTAACGCATCCTTGTCAATCAATGAGTTATACATCAGGGATTCCCTTGTAGGAAAAATTTTCGCCGAAGTAAAAACTGCCAACGACAGGATGGACCTGATATTTAATTTCGAAAATCAAGATAACAGTATTAACGTAAACGGCGATATCGATCATTTGTCGGGAGTGCCAAAGCTGAACCTCAATGCCGAAATCAACATAAATTCGTTGCAGCGCCTCGAGCAGTTATCGTTGGGTTACTTCTCCGAAATGAACGGGAAAATAAATGGCGAAATATCAGTAAAAGGAACTACTGCACAACCGGAATTAAAAGGATATATCGGTTTTAACCAAACTACTTTTAAAGTCAACAGCCTTAATTTCCTTGCAAAAATCAGCGATGAGAAAATACTTCTTGACCCGAAAGGAATTCATTTCAGTGATTTTGTAATTGAGGATGAACAGGCAAAAAAACTCACTGTTAACGGCGACATTCTTACAACCGGTTTCTCTGATTTTGGTTTCGATATGCACCTGGTAACCACTGATTTTCAACCTGTTAATAGCACAGTTGCCGATAATCCGGTATTTTATGGCAAGCTTTCGCTGGATGCAGATGTTAAACTAAAGGGCGATATGGAAAACCCGAAGTTATCAGCCAATGTAAAAATAAACAGTTCCAGCGATCTTACTTATGCCTTACCGGGCAGCGAACTGCAGCTGGTTACTTCCGAAGGCATCGTTGAATTTCTCGACCCCTCGCAACTGAACGACTCCCTGTTAAACCTCCGGGGCGATTACCTTACCGATTCCATTATCTCCAAACTTACGGGCCTCGATCTTACGCTCAACCTCGAAATTGATCCCGAAGCTAAATTCACCGTCGATATCGATCCTAAATCAGGAGATTTCCTTACGGTAAGCGGCAGTGCAAAACTTAATATTGCAGCCGACGCTAACGGAAAACAAACCCTTACTGGCATTTATGAAGTTA
>CAZBZA010000337.1:0-4102 GCA_964495865.1 uncultured Lentimicrobiaceae bacterium | reverse complement strand
ATAATCCTGAATTTACTGAAGATAAATCCATATTTCGCGTTTGGCGCGAACGTGCCGAGAATGAAGGCCTTCGAATAAAAATCGGCCGTTGGAATATTAAAGGCCGTCCGGTGGCCATTTTGGTTGATTTTACACAGTATTTTACTTCCAAGGACAAAATTCTGGCCGAATTTTGGGAAAAGTACAAACTTGACAGTATAACAGGTTCCTGGGATTATCTCGAACCAGCCTTGTTCGGCTATGCTGCCGGAAAAGTAATTGAAAGTTTCTACGAATTCAGCCTGACTGCTCAGGATAAAATTGTTGCTCAGTTTCATGAGTGGATGACTGGTGGTGGAATTCTGTATCTCAACGACCGTGTTCCCCAGATCGGAACAGTGTTTACAACTCATGCTACGGTTGTAGGCCGTTGTATCGCTGGAAACAACCTTCCGTTATACAGCCATTTCGATGAGTATAATGGCGATGCTATGGCTCAGCGGTTTCATGTTATGGCCAAGCATTCGCTTGAGCTTATTGCGGCAAATGAAAGTGATGCTTTTACCACCGTAAGCAAGCTTACAGCCAACGAATGTGTTCAGTTTTTAGGTCGTAACCCTGATGTAATAACTCCAAATGGGTTTGACGATTCACTGTTTATGGACGAAGAGACTTTGGCGGTGAAACGACTTGCTGCCCGGGAGAAATTACTTGCAGTGGCACAATCAGTTACTGGTCAGCCATTGCCATTGGATACACTGCTGCTGATTAACAGTGGCAGATACGAATTCCGCAACAAGGGGATCGACCTTTTTCTCGATGCTCTTGCTAACCTGAACAGCAACAAGCAACTTACCTATCCGGTTGTAGCATTTATAACGATTCCTGCTCACCACTCGGGACCAGTTCCCGGCCTGGTCGAAAAACTGGAATCGGGTTCTTTCGATGGTCCTCAGGAGAAACAATACCTTACTCATGGTTTGTTTGAGCCTGATTACGATCCTATTCTTCGCAGACTCAAGGAGAACAGCCTTTTTAATTCGCTTCAGGACCAGGTAAAAGTCATTTTTGTTCCCAGTTACCTGAATGGAAACGACGGCGTTTTTAACCTTTCATATTATGATTTGCTGCCTGGTTTCGACCTGTCAGTTTTCCCTTCGTATTATGAGCCCTGGGGATATACTCCTCTCGAAAGTTTAGCATTTGGTGTGCCTACCGTAACCACTACATTGGCAGGCTTTGGTTTATGGATGAAAAATATTGTGAAAGATAGCGGTATCACTGTTATTGATCGCAATGATGAAAATAACGAAAAAGTAGTTACCGACATGGTTTCGGTTGTGCTTTCGTTCGAAAAAATGTCAGAAAGCACTCGTGGTGAAATATCAGCATCAGCGATTGCGCTTGCACGAACCTTATTTTGGAGTAACCTTCTGATTTATTATAAAGAAGCCTATTCGGTAGCTCTCGAAAGAGTTGCTGACCGTTCCGATTTATTTCGTGATAAACGACAGGCAGAAACAGTAATCAGCGTAAACGGCAAAAAGACTACGCACCCTGAGTGGCGCAAAGTACTTGTAAATCATGTGTTTCCTGATGCGTTGAAAGGTCTGTTAACGCTTAGCCGTAACCTGTATTGGTGCTGGAACAGCGAAGCAACTGATCTTTTCCGCATGATTGATCCTCAGGGCTGGGAATACTCCGATCATAACCCTATTGCTCTCCTCGAATCGCTCACATACAGCCGTTTGCAGGAGCTCGAAAAGGATACTGACTTTATGTCGCGATTAACCGAAGCAATGAAAAACTTCGAGGAATACATGGCAAAAGGAGTGGAGAAAAGAAAACCTTCAATTGCTTACTTCAGCATGGAGTTTGGTCTTCACGAAAGTGTTCAGATATACTCAGGCGGATTGGGCGTACTTGCCGGTGATTACCTTAAAGAAGCATCCGACTCGAATGTTGAATTGTGCGGTATAGGATTGCTTTACCGCTATGGTTATTTTAAACAGGTATTATCCCCTCATGGAGAGCAGGTTCCGCAGTATTTTCCGCAAAGGTTCAATCATTTACCTCTGAAGCCGGTGCGCGATGCAAACGGTGAATGGCTAATGATAACTCTTTCGTTACCTGGTCGTAACCTGTATGCTAAAGTGTGGCAACTGGATGTTGGACGAATTCCTCTTTACCTGCTTGATGCTGATATTGAAGAGAATAGCGAAGCCGATCGCTTTGTTACCCATCAGCTTTATGGCGGTGATCTCGAAAATCGTTTCAAACAGGAATTATTGCTTGGCGTTGGCGGTATACGAATGCTGGAGGCCATGGGAGTAGAGCCGGATCTGTATCATTGCAACGAAGGCCATGCTGCTTTTATTGGTATCGAGCGCTTGCGTGAATATGTTCAGAACAAACAGTTGTCGTTCCTCCAGGCTATTGAACTGGTAAGGGCTTCAACCTTATTTACAACACATACTCCCGTTCCTGCCGGCCACGACGCATTTACGGAGGACCTTCTACGTACCTATATTCCACATTATGCCGTACGACTTAATATTTCGTGGAATACTTTTATGAACCTTGGAAGGTATATCGAAAACAGGAACGACCAGAAATTTTCGATGAGTGTGCTTGCTTCAAAGCTTTCGCAGGAAATAAACGGTGTAAGCCGTATTCACGGACAAGTTAGCAGGCAAATGTTCAAGTCGATGTATAATGGATTTTACGAAAATGAAATTCACATCGGGTATGTTACCAATGGAGTTCATTACCCTACATGGGCTAATGCCAAATGGAAAAAACTTTACAAACAGGAGTTTGGAGCAGCTTTTCTTGATGATCAGTCGAATCCGGAGTACTGGAAGAAAATTCACAACGTTTCCGACGAAAGGATATGGAGTATCAGGCAGGATTTAAGGACTGAACTGATAAGTTATATCAAAAAACGCTTAACTGACACAATGGGAACCAGTTCGGAAAGTCCTAAACAGGTTATACAGATTGTTGATTCACTCGATCCCAATGCGCTCACAATTGGTTTTGCAAGGCGTTTTGCAACTTATAAACGCGCTCACCTGCTGTTCTCTAATATCGAAAGGCTGGCGCAGATACTTGGTAATCCAAAACAACCTGTACAATTTGTTTTTGCAGGCAAAGCCCATCCTGCTGATAAAGCCGGTGCTGATCTTATAAAGCGGATTGTTGAGGTTTCGCGTATGCCGCAATTTGTAAGCAAGATTATTTTTCTTGAGAATTACAATATGGCCATGGCAAGGAAACTTGTACAAGGAGTTGATATCTGGCTTAATACACCTACCCGTCCGCTCGAAGCCAGCGGTACAAGTGGTGAAAAAGCTGTGATGAACGGAGTTGTTAATTTTAGCGTACTCGATGGCTGGTGGGCCGAAGGTTACCGCGAAGATGCCGGCTGGGCGCTGAAAGAGGAAAGAACTTATGAAAATCAGCAGTTCCAGGATGAACTGGATGCCGAAACTATCTACAATATTCTGGAAGATGAAATTATTCCGACATTTTATGATCGTGATAATGACCATATTCCACATGCCTGGGTTAAATACGTAAAAAATACAATCGCAGGAATTGCACCTCATTTTACCATGAAGCGCCAGCTCGACGATTATTACTCGAGATTCTACACCAAACTTGCACATCGCTCAGCATTGCTTAAAGAGGACGATAACGCAGCAATGCGTAGGCTTGCATCATGGAAGTTCAGGATGATACGCAACTGGGACGGTATCGAAGTGGTGGATGTATTATTCCCTAACCCTACCTATCAGACTCTTAATCTTGGCGATATCTTTAAGGCTGAACTTGTACTGAGTCTTGGTGATATTGCTCCAGATGATATTATGATCGAAATGGTAACCGGGCAGAAAGAAAATGATGCAATGACTGAGCCACAATCAATCCGCGAACTAAAACTGCTTAAAGTAGATGGTAACCTGGCACATTTTACAATCGAGGTAGAAACTGCCTTGGCAGGTGTATTCGATATTGCATTCCGCATAACTCCTAAAAACCCTTTATTGCCTCACCGGATGGATTTTAACCTGGTGAAGTGGGCGTAAGTTGGACGAGGGGATTTGGTTGACGAGTAAGG
>CAZBZA010000336.1:0-4102 GCA_964495865.1 uncultured Lentimicrobiaceae bacterium | reverse complement strand
ATTTTTGCTGCCAGCATTTCAGGCGTATCTTCCTTTTCGATAGGGCATTTTGCCTGAAAAACAATATCCCCTTCATCGTATTTTTCGTTAACATAATGAATGGTAATACCGCTTTCAGATTCACGGGCAGCAATTACGGCCTGGTGAACTTTCATCCCATACATTCCCTTGCCGCCATAAGCAGGCAAAAGCGCAGGATGAATATTTAAAATTCTCTTCGGAAAAGCCTTTAAAATATAATCCGGTACCAGCCATAAAAAACCGGCAAGGATAACCCAGTCGATTTCCCTGCTTTTAAGGTCGTCAAGTACTGATATATCATTATAAAAAGAATCCCTCTTAATTAACACCGCAGGAATGCCAAGCAATCTGGCCCTTTCCAGCACATAGGCATCCGGATTATTGCAATATATTACCGATACTTCTGCTATGCCTGATCCGGCAAAATACTCTGCCAAACGCTGCGCGTTACTGCCACTGCCCGAAGCAAATACTGCCAGCCTCGGACAAGTCTTCATTGAAAGCCTGCAATTGTATGAAAAGTTCATTTAGTTATTTCGGGGAGTTTAAACCGAACAAAACACCGGCATTAGTTATCAGCATCAAAATAACGAAATCCTCCCGACATAATCCTTAATTCGGCTGATAAATGGATTAAAAAAGATATATCCATAAGCTGATGAATCCTTTCGCACCACCACTAATTAATGCTATTTCCTTCTATTTCAATTATTTAAATTCATCAACCCTAAAATAATATTCCGAATTATTGTTTTATCAAGTAAATTGTTATTTCTTTGCAGCCTAAAAACCAATTAAAGCGTACAACAATGTCCGACATTGCAACAAGAGTAAAAGCTATCATCGTTGATAAGCTGGGAGTAGACGAAAAAGAAGTAAACCCTGCAGCAAGTTTCACCAACGACCTGGGTGCCGATTCACTGGACACCGTTGAACTGATCATGGAATTCGAGAAAGAATTCAATATTGCTATTCCAGACGATCAGGCTGAAAAAATCAGTACAGTAGGTGATGCTATCACTTACCTAGAAAGCAACGCAAAATAAGTAAAACTCATTCGATGAAGTTAAGGCGAGTAGTAGTTACCGGCCTTGGCGCGCTAACTCCATTAGGCAATACAGCTCCGGAAACCTGGAGAGGCATGGTTAATGGGGTTAGTGGTGCTGGCCCGATCACACATTTTGACACAAGCAAGTTTAAAACAAAATTTGCATGTGAACTCAAAAATTTCGACCCGGCTAATTATTATGACCGCAAAGAGGTTAGGAAATTTGATCCTTTTACTCTTTATGGCATGATAAGTGCCGATGAAGCTGTTAAAGATTCAGGATTGGATACTGCTAATGTGGATTTGGACCGTATCGGAGTTATCTGGGCTTCAGGAATT
This sequence comes from uncultured Lentimicrobiaceae bacterium, assembly GCA_964495865.1. Taxonomy (GTDB): domain Bacteria; phylum Bacteroidota; class Bacteroidia; order Bacteroidales; family UBA4417; genus UBA4417. The sequence continues at coordinate 2,694 of CAZBZA010000336.1, read as the reverse complement.
GGTGGTATGACTACCATCTTTCACGAAATTTCCGAATTTTCTGCAGGTGATGGTACACCCCGATTTAGTCCGCTCATGATTCCAAAGATGATCGCTGACATTGCTGCAGGCCAGATCTCCATCCGTTATGGATTCCGTGGTCCCAATTTTGCTACCGTTTCCGCTTGCGCATCATCAGCAAATGCACTAATTGATGCATTCAATTACATCAGGCTTGGAATGACTGATGCCTTTGTTACAGGAGGGTCAGAAGCAGCGATAAATATTGCCGGAGTTGGTGGATTTAACGCAATGCATGCTATTTCAACGCGAAACGATGATCCACTTACAGCATCACGTCCATTTGATAAAGACCGCGATGGTTTTGTAATGGGTGAGGGCGGAGCAGCATTGATATTCGAAGAACTTGAACATGCACTTGCCCGTGGCGCCAAAATTTACGCTGAGGTAGCAGGAGCAGGTATGAGTGCCGATGCATATCATATTACAGCACCACATCCTGAAGGCCTTGGTGCACTTAATTCAATGCGTTCAGCTATACGCGATGCAGGATTAACCTCTAATGACATTGATCACGTAAACACACACGGCACATCAACCCCACTGGGTGATATTGCTGAAACAACTTCACTTGCCACGCTTTTCGGGGATCACTCCGCAAAAGTATTTGTAAACTCAACCAAGTCGATGACAGGCCATTTATTAGGCGCTGCAGGTGCAGTTGAAGCAATGGCATCCATACTTGCTGTGCAAAATGATATCATACCTCCAACCATCAACCATTTTACTGATGATCCGGAAGTTAACCAAACTCTCACATATGTTTTCAATAAAGCGCTGCACACAACAGTTAACACCGCTTTAAGTAATACATTCGGATTCGGTGGTCATAATGCAACGCTTATTTTCAAAAAATTCGTTCAATAGTTTTGACTTTCGACGTCATCAAACCTATCAGGGTCTTCCTTTCTGAAGACAAACAACTTTTCGTAGCATTAAAAAATATTTTCGGGTATTATCCCGGAAATATTTTTTTGTATAAACTGGCCTTCCGTCATAAATCGCAAGCCATTGAGTTAAACAATGGCAGCCGCGTTAGCAACGAACGGCTCGAATACCTGGGCGATGCTATATTGAGTGCCATAGTTGCCGACCACCTTTTTAAAATGTTTCCATACAAAGACGAAGGTTTCCTCACGGAGATGCGATCGCGTATAGTAAGCCGGGCGCAACTGAACAAACTCTCGCAGAAACTGGGAATCGATACACTTATTACTGTAAATACCGAAAATAACAACGTATATCGCTCAATGAAGGGCGATGCTTTTGAAGCCCTGGTTGGTGCCATGTACCTCGATAAAGGGTATAGTTTTACCCGGCAGATCATTATCGAAAAGGTAATTAAACAACATTTCGATCTGCAGGACCTCGAAAATAATAATACCAACTACAAAAGCCGGATTATCGAATGGGCACAGCGCGAAAAACACTCGGTTGAATTTGTAACACTTAACGAAGTCGGGCATGGCTATAACAAACAGTATGTTGTGGATGTTATGATCGATAATATTTCACTGGGCAAAGGCCGCGATTACTCAATAAAAGGAGCTGAACAGGATGCTGCCATGAAAGCATTGCTGCAGCTTGAAAGCGAAAAAATATCTGTTGATTAATCAGTAGTTTCCCGGAGTCCGGTAAAGAAATTTCAGGAAAACGTTATTTTTGTGCTGGTAAGTTTACTTCCCACCTGTAATTTCTTATTTCTGAATCATCTATATACATGAGCGCTCACGGATCAAACAAAGCAATTATTTTCGCACTGGCAGGAAACCTGCTTATCGCTATCATCAAATACATTGTAGCTTTTGTTACTGGCAGTTCAGCCATGCTTGCCGAATCGATACATTCCACCGCCGACAGTTTTAACCAGGTTTTATTGCTTGTTGGCCATAAGAGGGCCAAAAAATCAGCTAACGAAATGCATAGCTTCGGATATTCGAACGAGGTATTTTTCTGGTCGCTGATGGTTGCTGTATTGTTGTTTTTTGTAGGAGCGTTATTTTCTATTTATGAAGGAATCCATAAAGTAATGCATCCGGAAGAACTTACCAGTGTGTACTGGATTTTTGCCGTACTGATCAGTTCAATCCTGATAGAAGCTAAATCCTTCCAGGTGGCTTTTACTGAATTCAGGAAAACCACTAAACTTCCATTTTTAAAAGCAGTGCGAGCTTCGACACATGTCAGCCTTGTGGTGGTTGTACTTGAAGATTCAGCTGCCATGGCCGGACTTATTATTGTACTTATTTCCACTACACTGGCATGGCTGGTTCACCCGGTTTTTGATGCCATAGGCAGTATAACGGTCGGTATTTTGCTTCTTGCAGTTTCTATTCTGCTTATTGCCGAAGTTAAAAACCTGATAGTTGGCGAAAGCATGCCACGCGAAAGCCGGCAGTCAATAAGAAATGTTGTGCATAAATTTAAACAGATCAGGCACATAAACCGTTTGCAGACTATGGTTATGGGCGACAGTAAATACCTGGCATTGCTATCGGTTGATATAAACGATGAAATGAAAGGCTCAGATGCGGAAGATATGATTGAAAAGCTGAAACTTGCGCTGAAGAAAGAAATTCCGGAAATCGGAACGTTGTATATTGAAATTAAAGATTCGGTCAGAAATCAGGAAGC
>CAZBZA010000335.1:0-4105 GCA_964495865.1 uncultured Lentimicrobiaceae bacterium | reverse complement strand
GTTTAAACCTTGAAACCAATGCCAGTATTGTTTCGAACGGCAGTCGTATTAAATCGCAGGCGGTTGATCAGGGCACCATGCCTCCTTCAGGCCCGCTATCTGCTGCCGATAAGGCAATAATAACCACCTGGATAAATGCAGGCGGAAAACTGACTGATTAAGTACGATAAATACAGTGGTTGTTCTTACAATTTCCTTTCTGACTGCGGATCGTTAATAGCTCTTGCGGGAGCTATATACTCAAATTTCCAGTAATTGATTACAAAAATACATACACTTTTTGCTGAAAATAAAGCACTGTCAATTATACCGCATACAGCAAATATTATACAAGTATGATATGTCTTATCAAAAGTGGTTCACATTCTTTGAATCGATTTTTCTTAACAGGGTAGCATAAAAGTCTTTAATTAACTGAAATATACCATAAAGCCATGACTAAAATCTTTAGCAATAACAAATCCAACTTCCTGGGTTTGCGGACTGCGGGAATACGTATGCGAAATATCGCTTTTCTTATAGTTCTGCTTTCAACAAGTGCAAATGCACAAATGAACACGCAAAGTCCTGTTCCGACTAATCCCAAGGTAAGAAGTGCAGGATCACCTGCAACTGAAAGGGTATACTTTGCTGCTAATGGTGATTCCTGGTTTCCGAATTCAAGCGGAACAAGCGAATTATTGAATGATGTAGATTATTTTTCAAATGGGGATCTGATTGCTGTGGGTAATAGTGGAACTGTCCTTACAAATACGGGCGGGACTTCGTCCTGGATAAACCAACCTTCAATATCAGTATATAATATTAAAGCTGTGCAGATAGTTACACCAGCTGAAGTAGTAATATTAGATGAAATTGGTCAGGTATATATTAGCACTGACGCAGGATTAAGCTGGACAGCAACCAACTCAATGCCTCTTGGTCTCTCTCCTGCTGAAGATATTCACTTCAATACCCTTCAGGATGGGTGGGTTATAGGGCAAGGCGGCTCAAGTCTGCACCATACAAGCGATGGGGGAAATACCTGGACTGCGGTTCCTGACTTCGGAGGAGGGTATATTGCTGTCGACGTGGAAGGAACTAATATTTGGGCAAACAATATTACCGGTATATTTTACAGAAGCACGGATAATGGCATTTCGTGGATTCAGGGTGATCTTCCCGGCTTTCCGCATCAGATCATGGATATGGACTTCTTTGATGAGAATATTGGATATGCAGTTGGCTGGTATGGAGAAGCTTTTCGTAGTAACGATGGTGGCGCTACCTGGCAAATTTTACCTACTCCAAATACTTCTGATCAGCTTACTGATATTTATTTGGTCGGACCTGACGAATTATGGGTAAGCACAAACTCAAACGCTGCTTACTATTCAGCTAATGGTGGACAAGGTTGGGCTGTGCTTGACATCGGTTCATCCGGACCTGGCTTATTCTCAGCCATAGCAGCCAGCCCGGCTGGTGATGCATGGACCGTTGGAAATGATGGAATAATTGAACACTTTTCCGGACCGCCTCCGCCACCACAGAACCAGCCACCCTCTGCATCCTTTGTATATTCCTCCACCGGGCTTTCACTTGATTTCACCGATACCAGCAGTGATCTCGACGGGACGATAGTCAGCTGGTTTTGGAATTTCGATGACGGGACTACTTCAACTGAACAAAACCCTTCACACACATATTTAACGCCTGACACCTATTGGGTAGAACTATCGGTAACGGACGATGACGGTGATGCTGGCAGCACATTGCAGGTTATCACGGTTCAGCCTCTTCCGGGCGGCACTTTCGGCGACTTCACAGAAGTAACACCAATTGATTCAATCTTTGTTACTCCACTGGATGAGGATTTCTGGGTTATCACTACAGCTCCGGCTGACTATGACAGCGATGGCGATCTTGATATTGCTGTATTGGGTTATTATGTTGTTTATAACCAGAGCGTTGAAGAACGTTTAGTCTTAATTGAAAACAATGGTGCTATTGATTCAACAACATGGAATTTCAGTTATACAAATGTGCCGCTTGGAGCATTAACTACCGGTTCATCGGATTTAGCATGGGGTGATCTGGATGGTGACGGTGATCAGGATCTTGCTCTGGGAACTGATAATAAAACAGTAATTTATCGCAACGATGCCGGTACACTTAACCTGCTCCAAACAAACCTGCCAGGCTACTGGGAGGAAAATAGTCAGGCAGAATTCGATCTTCGCTCAATTACATGGGCCGACTTTGATAACGACGGAGATATGGATTTGCTTATCCCTTCAGTTTTCAACGATACCACTTTAACCTATGAAACCGTATTGATGCGAAATGATGGTCCTGACGGCGCAAGTGGTTGGCGTTTTTCGTCTCTCAATTCTGTATTTACAAAAACTGAACATGCTCAAAGTTTATGGGCTGACTATGATGGAGACCAGGATCTCGATCTGCTGCTTGTAAACATAGCACCGCTGTATGACGATGGTTTTATTCGCCGTTATCGTAACGAAGGAAATGGCATTTTTACCGGAGAAGATATTCTGGGAACACTTTCAGTTGAACAAGGCGAAGTTCAATGGGGAGATTACGATGGAGACGGCGACCTGGATATTCTGGTTGCAGGCAATGTAAAAGAATTAAACGGCACTTATACCCCTTTAACACTTCGTATATATCGAAATGACAATGATAGTTATTTTCCAATGGAGGTTATTGCTGATCCATACAGTGAAGGGTGGTTCGATTTTACGGCAGCTACCTGGGCAGATTATGACTCCGACGGTGACATGGACATTCTTCTTGCCGGTAACTACAATTCAGGGTCTAACATTGAAGGGAGAGCCAGAATATACACGAATACTAATGGGGTATTTTCAGATTCAGGCAATGAACTTCCTTCACCACGTGCAGCGGGTGATCGTGGAGGAACTTTTTCATGGCTCGACATCGACAACGATGGGGATCTGGATTACTTTATTGCAGGCCAATATTTCGTTCCCGGCGGCAATGGTCTTGTTGAAGCACAAATGCATGTCTATCGCAATGATGTAGCAGGCCAAAACTATGCGCCGTCATCTCCTGCAGCTTTGGACGTTACCTTACTGGGTGAAAACACTGTCAGGCTGTCGTGGATACCTGCTACTGACGATCATACTCCAGGTCAATCACTGACCTATGACCTCGATCTCTACCATGACAATGTTCCAGTTACTATTCCTGGTCGTCTGCCGGAGCCTGGAAATGTAAGTGCAGTAACGGAGTGGTTTTTTACCGGGTTAGAGGACGGAAATTATAACTGGTCAATTCGTGCAGTTGATGCAGCTTACCTGGGAAGTTCCATTACCACAGGTGTATTTACGATAGGTACTCAAACTTCAGTTGAAGAGACAGATATTATGCCTCAGATTTTCGCATTAGATCAGAATTATCCTAATCCGTTTTCCTCAACAACTACGATTAAATTCACTATTCCAGAGCAGGGAAATGTCGAAATTAGAGTTTTTAATGTTCTGGGGTATGAGATTAAAACGGTCGTTAAAAAGGAATTTACGCAAGGGCAACATGAAGTTGTGTTTAATGCAGAAGGATTATCATCAGGCGTATACTTTTACAGAATGACTTCAGGCAATAAGACTGTAATTAAAAAGATGCAGGTTTATTAAGCCGAAATATTTCCCGCCTTGATATTCGAATAACTTGAATTCAATGCTGCATTAAGATCAGTTTTTTGACTTCGCGTTGCATAAGCAAACCAGCAAAAAGTAAACCGGACTGAATTGTGAATAAAGAAGAAACTGAACTTATGAAGTACTGTTTTAAAAGGTGTATTGAAAAGTATAGATTTGTGACATTGCGGGACCTGGTAGACAGGAATCCATCATGATAAAAGTTCAAATCAAAGATAAACCGTCATTTAAATCAAATTCGCATGAAAATATACCGTTACCTGCTTCAAACGGGCGCCAGCAATTATAAATAAATATATTGTTCCAATTAGCCCGCAGGGCATTAACCTCAGTAAAGAAGTCAACCGCGGAATGATTGCCAGTAGGGCATGAACATCACAGAAAAAGAGTAAAAACAAAATCCTGCTTTTCTATCCCGGAGTTAACAG
>CAZBZA010000334.1:0-4113 GCA_964495865.1 uncultured Lentimicrobiaceae bacterium | reverse complement strand
TATATTGCACTGTTCGAAGATAATACCGAACTGGCTGAAATAGAATCGGAATTACACCGAAGTTACATCGCCGTACAGAATAATTTCGAAGAGCTTCTCGAAATAAAATCTGATCTCGAACAAAGTAACAAACGCCTCGGAGCTGTAATTTCAGGTTCTAATGCCGGCACCTGGGAGTGGAACATTCAAACAGGCGAAACTATTTACAACGAACGCTGGGCCGAAATAATCGGGTATTCCCTTTCGGAACTTTCACCAAATACTATTCAGTCGTGGATTGATCTTGCCCATCCCGACGATTTACTGATATCCAATCAAAAAGTTGACGATTACCTGAAAGGAGAAAGTGGGTTTTACGAGTTTCAGGCCAGGATGAAACACAAGGACGGGCATTGGGTGTGGGTGGAGGACCGAGGCAAAATTACCGAATGGGATGAGTTGGGTAAACCGCTGAAAATGAGTGGTACACATACCGATATTACTGAACTTGTACAATCGCGGTTAACCCTCAGGCATCAAATTGAAATTGAAGCTCTCATTGCAGCAATTTCTATTGATCTTACCCATATCACCAGCGCAAACCTCGACGATAAAATACAGGCTGCAATATCGTCGATCGGTCATTTTTCGGGGGTTGACCGTACCTATTTGTTCCAACTCAGGGAGAACGGGTCATTAATGGATAATACCCACGAGTGGTGTGCCGAAGGCGTTGAACCTCAGATTGATAACCTTATAAATTTGCCGACTACTATTTTCCCCTGGTGGATGGAAAAAATGCAGCGGAAAGAGATTATCATGTTCCAAAGTATTGACGAAATGCCTGGCGAAGCTGCCAACGAGAAGGAAATATTAAAATCGCAGAATATACTTTCTATATTGGTAGTCCCGGTTTACCATGCCGGTGAGCTGCTGGGCTTTATTGGTTTCGATAGCGTGGTGGAAGAAAAACTATGGACCGAATTTGATACATACACGCTACAGACTTTTGCCCTTTCGGTTGCCAATGCCATTATATCGGCACGGTCGCAACGTAACCTGCTCTCGGCCAAAGAAAAAGCGGAATTAAGCGAGCAAAGACTTCATTCGCTGTTCGAAAATATGTTCGATGGGGTTGCTGGTTGTAAATTACTTATTGAGAATGATGTTCCTGTCGATTTTGTTATCCTTGAAGTGAATGCCGCATTCGAAGGTTTAACTGGATTAACGGATGTTACAGGTAAAAAAATCTCTGAGGTAATCCCTGGTTTTATGCTTTCCGAATCCAGATTGTTCACTATTTGCAGCAGGGTAGCATTAAGTGGCATCCCCGAAAGGTTGGAGATATATGTTAAGAGCCTGGACAACTGGTATTCCTTATCCGTATATAGCATGGTTGATCAATACTTCGTTTGTGTTTTTAATACTATAACCGAACGCAAAAGGGCCGAAGAAAAAATAAAACAACTTAATAACGAGCTCGAAAAAAGAGTCGCAAGCCGCACAGCAAAGCTCGAAGCTGCCAATAAGGACCTCGAAGCATTCAGTTACTCTATATCACACGATTTGCAATCGCCATTAAGATCAATTGATGGGTTTGCATACATTCTTCAGGATGAATATTCGGATATGCTTCCTCCCGAAGCTAAGCATGTAATTCAGGTTATTCTTGACACTTCTGCCAAAATGAGTAACCTCATTAACGATATGCTCACTTTTTCGCATATAGGCAACCAGGAAATTGCTAAAACAACAATTGATATGGCAGCCATGGCCGAATCAGTTTATCAGGATCATACTACGCGCATTGACCGCGAGCGTATAGAGTTTATAATCAGAGATATGCCAGACGCTTCGGGCGATTCAGCCATGATAAGGCAGTTATGGATCAATTTAATCGGCAATGCAATAAAGTATTCGTCAAAACTGCCCTACCCAACAATCGAAATCGGGGTTAATATTCATTTTCTTGGCAATATTTATTATGTAAAGGACAATGGGGCCGGGTTTGATATGTGTTATGCCAATAAGCTGTTCAATGTGTTTCAGCGCCTGCATACCAGCAAGGATTTCGAAGGGACCGGCGTTGGCCTTGCTATTGTTAGCCGTATAATTAAAAGGCATAACGGGCATATTTGGGCCGAAGGAAAAGTGAATGAAGGAGCCACTTTTTATTTCACACTGAATGATCAAAAAGCAGATAAAGTAAAAAAACGAAAGTCATAGACCGGGTGTTTTCTCATCTGCATTTTAAAATCAGACTTAAATTCAATGCAGGTAACCGCAAACTTAAAACAGGATAGGATTATTCGATCAGCACGGTAAGGAAATTGAGATTATGGTAAAAAGAATAATTGATTCTGCCCCCAATGCCCTAAAACGTATAAAGGCAGAAAAGAAAAGGAATAAAAAACAATCGGACGGCAGCCAAGCTTTCTCCGCTGATGTTACATTAAAAATACTGCGAAAGCTTGAAAGCCGCCAGGTTGAGAGGCAGCAGGAAAATAATGGTTTCGGGTTTATTACCTCACTTGGCGCTATACCTGCGCCTGAAGTAAAAAATAGTATCAATGAATCCAATGCACAGAATGAGACCCTCCGTGAAGCAAACCGGGCACTGTCCGAATCGTTAAAAAAATACACCTCTTTATATGATTCAGCGCCGGCAGCCCTTTTTACCCTTGGCAAAGCGGGGGATATAACAAATTTGAACCTGGCTGCTGCCAGAATGCTTGGTAAGGAACGTTCCCAATTGATAAACTGCAACTTTAATCTTTTTGTCGGTGATGGTTCAAAAGCAGACTTTCACAATTTTCTTAACAACGCTTTCGAAACACGGATAAGCCAGTCGGTCACTGTTAAACTGCACACACATTCAGTAACAGCTGTCGATTTCTTAATGGAAGGTGTTGTTTCCGGTAACGTAAACGAATGCCATTTAACAGTTTCCGATGCTACGGGTTTAAGCAAGTTAAAGGAAGCCGCAAATGAGCTCGAAGAGAGATATTACAGTATAATCGATAATATTCTTGATGTATATTACGAAACTTCACTTGATGGAATTATACTTGAACTAAGCCCTTCGATTAATATTATTTCGAAAGGGCAGCTTCAGCGGGAGGAACTTATCGGCAGGTCGATACTCGAATTATATGCCTTCCCCTTAGATAGAGATTTACTGCTGAAGGAACTTATCGAAAACGGGAGCGTAACCGATTTTGAAATGTGCTTTCGAAATGCTGATGGCGAAATAGTCCCCTGCGCATTATCTTCCACTTTTAAATACAATTCCCAGGGAAGTATCGATAAAATTGTCGGAACAATCCGTGATACCCGAAAGCGAAAAAAAACGGAAGAATTACTCAGGGAAAGTGAAGTTCACTTCCGAACACTTGCTGACTCCGGACAGTCGCTGGTATGGCTTTCGGATATAGAAAAAAACATCTATTATTTCAATAAACCCTGGTTCGGATTTACCGGACAAACTCCCGGAATGCAACCGGACAAGGATTGGATCGAAAGTCTGCACCCCGATGACAAGGATAGGGTGATGGAAGTATTTTTTCGCGAAAGCGACAAACAGCATAAGTTCAGTATCGAATTCAGGGTACTGCATTTCAGCGGCGAATACCACTGGGTACTCAACGATGCTTCTCCGCGTTACAACAGCAAAGGCGAATTCATCGGCTATATTGGCCACGGGCTCGATATTAATGATTTAAAACTATCGGAAAAAGCACTGATCGATAGCGAATTGCGTTTCAGCCAGGTAACTGCCGGCTCCGGAATATGGGTGTGGGAAGTAGATGAAACCGGATTAATTACCTATGTGAGCGGAGCCGCCGAAACGCTTCTAGGTTATAAACCCGAAGAATTATTAGGTAAAAAATATTTTTATGATTTTTTTGAGCCGTCAGTTAAAGAAGAACTCAGGAACGCAGCATTTAATGTTTTTAAAAATAAAGAGACTTTTAACAATTTTATAAATCCCAATGTTCATAAAAAAGGCCACACTGTAATTCTTGAAACGAGCGGGGTACCTTTTCTTGATAAGCATGGCAACCTTATAGGCTACCGGGGCACGGATAAAGATATCACGAGGCGTTTCAGGGCTGAGGAAGACCTGAAAAACAG
>CAZBZA010000333.1:0-4120 GCA_964495865.1 uncultured Lentimicrobiaceae bacterium | reverse complement strand
GCAAGGTAAAGGTGGAATGCATGGGTGCTGGTCGCAATTTCGAAACCTACACAAATATTCGGCCTGTCATAAACGGTAGCTGTGGCATCCACTTTTTTGTAGTCTTTAATTCCTTCTATATCCAATGGGAAGTCGCCTGAGAAAATAAATGATCCTTGTGGAGAAAATTTATATCTGCCTGCCAGTGATAAAGAAATTCTGTCGTGGTTGTAAGCTGAATCTACTGCATTATAATGGGTGAAACCTGGTGCAAATTGCAGCGAAAACTTATCGTTAAACCTGCGCGATACAATTACCTGGGTGAAATAGGATAACCTGTTGCTGAACTGATAGCTATCCTGCCATTTGGTATCGGCACTTCCATCAATACCTGCAACTCCGTAAAGCACTACGGTAACCGGGATACTATTCGAACGGGTTTGTTCAATAACACGGTATTTTAACTGCACGTCTTCCATTTTATTGAATTTGGTAGCACCTATGCCAACAGTTAAATTATCGAGGATGCTGTAATTCATTCCTATCCTGATATTGGAAACACCCCAGATGCCAAGAAAATCAGTGTTGTTATCATCAAAATCAATTATTCCAAAACGATGCTGAATGATCATTTCGAGTGTTTTTGATGGTTGAAGGGTTGTAGTGGAAGCATCAAATAATAATCCGCTCTCAAATGCGGGACGAACGGGACGCTCTACTGGTTTTTCAACAATTGTGTCTTCGGTGGCTTCTTCCTGTGCAAGAGCAACTGACTGGGAAATAATCAGGGTTAAAAATGTTAAAGCGCTGATCCTGAGTAATAAATATATCTTTTTCATCATTTTCTGTTTTTTATTGATTTAAGATCACTTTAGTCGTTTTTAGCACCTGCATAAATCCAGCGGTACATCAGATCCAACTCTGCTGCAGTAGTATATGGAGCCATACTTGCACCAGGCTTGCACTTGGTGTAGAGAGAACTTGCTGCCGGATCACCTGCCACTACATAATTTCCTGTAATCAGAGCATTGTAGGAATTGCCTGCTGTTAAATCAGGTTTGTAAACGCCGGGATGACATGAGGCACATTTTGCATTGAAAAAAGGCTGAATATCCTGCGAGAAACTGATAGTATCGCCAGCTGGTGGAGGTGGGGGAGGAGGGGTAGGTTCGATAAAGTCGTATTCGCAGGACGTTAACATTATCAGTAACGTGCCGGTTACCATTATTAATCCGAGTAATCTCTTTTTCATTGGTGTCGTTTTTAAGTTTTTTTACTGCATTTGCTGAATGTAAATATAGCAATTGTTTAATCAGCTGTTTAATGCTACAAAGGAATACTTTTATCATGAAATAGTGCGTATTTTGTATATGATTGTTTAACAATAATATTTTGATACTTATCAGTAGAAGTATTGATATATGTCAGTATATTTGTGCGCTCATGTTAAGAAGCTGTTACGAAAAACCCGGAGTTTATCTTGTATAGCAAAATAATTAACAAATGTAAATTTAACTAACAGTGAATCAATATACTCAATATAATAAAGGATGCTCCTCCTGCAAAGATAAGGCTGATATTTTCAGTTGTTTGTGCCAGACTGAGCTCGACCAGATAGACGATAAACGTATTGAAGTGCATTTTAAAGCGGGTGAACTTATCTTTAAACAAGGTACCCCGAATATGCATTTCCTTTGCCTTACGCAGGGTAAAGTTAAAACCTATATCGAAGGTTATAATGATAAAAATTTGATACTGAGTATCGTAAAACCTGTAGAATATATACTCGGACCAGGAATTTATGCTGATCAGATGCATCATTTTTCAGCAATGGCTATTGAAGATTCAGTTGCCTGCCTGGTTGATCTGGTGACTTTTAAATCGCTTATCCGCAATAATGCTGATTTTGCCGAAGATTTTCTCCGTAAAGTTAGTCTGCAATCTATCTATAATTATGAACTGTTCATTAGCCTAACCCAGAAACAAATGCCCGGGCGTATTGCTGATGTATTGATTTATTTAAAAGATAAGGTGTACCTGACAAATCCTTTCCATACCACACTTTCGCGACAGGATCTTGCTGATATGTCGGGGATGTCGAAAGAAAGCGCAATCCGTATTTTGCGTGAATTTAAGGATGAAGGTATTATACAGGTTAGCGGGAATGATTTTGAGATTTTAAATTTCGATCATCTTGTGAAAATCAGTCAAACGGGGTAGCTTTTAATCAGTCCTCAGGAAACTATTGTAGATTCTTCACTTTCCCCTGACTTGATACTTCTTGTTTTATTTTTTGAAGGAGTTGATAGTACTTCGGCTATTTGAAATTTTTTAGTATCAGAAAGGAATTCTGATTTTTGTTCCATCTGCAAAGGCGTTACTTTTGTGAACTAATGAGCACGTATCATAATTTTTTCTGAAAAATGCGTTCTATCCTCACCCGTACCGTTTTACTTGTATCGTTTGTTAGTTTTTTTACTGATATAGCGAGCGAAATGCTTTACCCGGTTATGCCGGTTTATTTGCAATCCATTGGTTTTTCTGTTCTGCTGATTGGTATTCTCGAAGGAATGGCCGAAGCTACTGCCGGATTGAGTAAAGGATATTTTGGTAATTATTCGGATAAACTGGGGAGCCGGGTTCCTTTTGTTCGCTGGGGATATACTCTAAGCGCCATTTCAAAACCATTGATGGCTGTATTTACTTTTCCTTTGTGGGTGTTTTTTGCCCGCACTCTCGACAGGCTTGGAAAAGGAGTGCGCACAGGTGCCCGCGATGCAATGTTAAGTGATGAAGCCAGTAAGGAAAATAAAGGAAAAGTTTTTGGGTTTCACAGGGCTCTTGACACAGCGGGCGCTGCATTAGGGCCTTTTGTTGCACTTGTTTATCTTTATTATTACCCGGCTCAATACAAATGGTTGTTTGTAATAGCCGTCGTTCCGGGAATTATCGCAATAGCACTAACTTTTTTACTAAAGGACAAGCAAAAAGAAACATCGGTTAAAAAGTCGCCGGGATTTTTCTCCTTCCTTAAATACTGGAAACAATCTTCGAAACAATATAAGTTACTGATAATCGGATTGCTGGCTTTTACCCTCTTCAACAGCTCAGATGCATTTTTACTTTTATCGGTCAAAAGCAAAGGATTTTCAGATGCCTATATGATTGGTATTTATATTTTCTATAACCTGGTTTATGCTGTAATTTCTTTACCTGTTGGAATATTTGCTGATAAATTCGGGCTTGCCCGAACCCTGATAGTTGGTTTAACTGTGTTTGCAATAGTATATTTCTGCATGGGTTTTGCTGTGGTTTCGTGGCAGTTTATAGTTTTGTTCGGATTGTATGCTTTATATGCAGCGGCTACCGAAGGCATTTCGAAGGCTCTGATCAGCAATATTGCAGAAAAGGATAAAACAGCAACTGCTATCGGATTTTATACCAGTTTCGCAAGTGTTTTTACTATGCTTGCCAGCAGTTTAGCCGGACTCATTTGGTATACATTGGGAATGAAAACAATGTTTATCATTTCGGGAGCGGGTGTGCTGCTGGTGGCAATTTACATGGCCATTATACAATATAATTTTAGTAAGCAGAAAATAGTGTGAATTGTTTGGTTATGAGCAATATGCATTTATTCAGTTAGGCCCTGGCCTGAAGTATGGACTGCTTTTTTATGCTTTTTTAATGTTTTTTTGATTGTTTCGAAGCCAGACAAAGAGTAAGTTTGTAAAATGAAAATTCATTCCTGGATACTGTCTTTAGTATTGATAATTATACCTTTAGCAAATCTGCTTGCTCAAATTGTTATTCCCAAAGGTTATTTTTCTTCGCCGCTTAACATAGGGCTTTCGGTTAACGGATCGTTTGCTGAGATACGATCGAATCATTTCCATTCAGGTATTGATTTCCCTGTTCAGCAAAAGGAAGGTTTACCGGTTTTCGCCGTTGCCGATGGGGTAATATCACGGATAAAAGTTTCGCCGGTAGGTTTTGGAAAAGCTTTGTACATCGATCATCCTAATGGATTTACTTCTGTATATGCTCATCTTCAGAAATACAATGATACACTTACAGCGTATATCCACACGAATCAGTACAGGTTAAAAAGTTTTGATGTTGATCTTTTCCCGATGAACAG
>CAZBZA010000332.1:0-4125 GCA_964495865.1 uncultured Lentimicrobiaceae bacterium | reverse complement strand
TTACGTTCTTTTAAAGGAGATTCGAAATTCAGTACCTGGTTGTACCGGATAGTTTATAATGCAGCTATTTCGCATACACGCCGTAAAAAACAGGACTTTACCCAACTCGACGAACGTGTAGTGGGAGAAACAACCGAAGACGAAATTTTTGAAAACCTTGATACACTTGATGCCGAACTGCAGAGCAAACTGGTAAACGAAGCCATCAATAACCTGCCTGCCGACGAAAGCGCCATTGTTACGCTCTTTTATCTGAAAGAAAATACCATCGACGATATCAGCCAGATTACCGGGCTGAGCGTATCAAACGTAAAAGTAAAACTGTTCCGCATACGCAAAAAACTGTATGAAGAGCTACAGTCAAAAATGCAAATGCAGGCAGTATAATAAAAGACCTATCTTTGCAATTCGTATCACTAACCTTGAACTTTTGAACTTTTGAACATTGAATTAATACCAATGCCATGAAAAAAGAAAATAACAACCACGATGAAGCAATCCGCCGCATTGTCAGCCACATAAAGCTCGACAAGCCATCGGAAGGATTCAGCGCGCGTATCATGGATCGCCTGCTTTTACAACCCGAGCCTGTTAATAAATGGATGATTACCTACCAATACGGTATCCTCGCTGTAGCTGCAGGTATTGCAATATTGATGCTGATTTTCCCCGCCTGGACCGTTTTTGACTTTGATGTAAAAATGGCCGGAGCTTCAGCTGCTCAAATGGCAGGTAACCTCTTGTCGGAAGGCGTTTTATGGGTTGGACAGATGTTCAGTAAAATAGGTGCTCTCGGGAAATACGCTTACTTTGTACCTGTTTCAATAGCAATACTTCTGGTTTCTATGTTCGACCAGATAATCAGTCGCAAGCCACAGGTTACTACCGCAAAAAGTTAAAAGATTTTCCTTTATACTCCTGAAAATCATTTTGCAGATCAGCGCAAAATGATTTTTTTTATCATCATTTTTTTTAAATGTTGAAAATGCTCCCTGAAGAACTGAAGAAAGATATTGAATCGCTACTGGTTGAATCAAGTGGATCTGCTGTACTTATCTCACAACTCCAATCGGTTGGCGGAGGTTGTATAAATGAAGCATACGCAATACAAACCAATATTGGCAAGTATTTTATTAAATATAATTCGGCAACGGCACATCCGGGAATGTTTGCAAAAGAAGCTGCGGGGCTCAAAATACTTGCAGACACAAATTCAATACCTGTTCCTGAAATAATCGGAAACCGGGAAACAAATGAATATGCATACCTCCTGCTCCGATATATCGAAAACGGAACTCCTGATCGAAATTTCTGGACTGGATTTGGCACAAAACTAGCTGAATTACACCGGAATACATCAGGATATTTCGGGCTTGATCACGATAATTATATCGGATCTTTAGAGCAGAGCAATAAAATGCATCCTGATTTTTTTAATTTCTTTATCTCCGAACGGATTGACCCTCAATTGAAAATGGCACGTAACAAAGGTGCTTTCAATCAAAGTGATATGCGTCATTTTGATTCGCTTTTCAAATTACTACCCGAAATTATCCCTGTCGAGAAACCTGCATTGATCCATGGCGACTTGTGGAGCGGAAATTTTATGGTTTCCAGGGATGGTTCTCCTTGCCTGGTTGATCCCGCCGTTTATTATGGGCACCGCGAAGCAGATATAGCCATGACACAGCTTTTCGGGGGATTTAAACCGGAATTTTATCATGCGTATAATCAGGCATGGCCCATGGAAAAAGACTGGCAAAAACGTATGGAAATTTTTAATCTTTACCCGCTTTTAGTTCACGTTAACTTATTCGGTGGCAGCTATGCCCGACAGGTTTTGCAGATTATCCGGCAATTTTGAGTAATTTCGGGCTCGGTAAATATGGAAATGCAAACTTTCAGTTTAAATCCGTCAGTTTAAACTCTTTTATTTCAGATGCATATTCAACTGAAATTTTACCCTTAATCCCGTTTTAAATGCCTATATTTAAGCATTTAAAATCATTTTGAAATCATGAATAAGGACACAGCCATCAAGCTTTTCGAATCGAAAAAAATACGTTCCGTTTGGGATGATAAGGATGAAAAATGGTATTTTTCGATTGTTGACATTGTAGGGATTTTATCAGAAAGTCCAAATCCCCGAAAATATTGGAGCGTGCTAAAAACACGATTGAAAAAAGAGGGTAGCAAGTTGACTACAAATTGTAGTCAACTGAAAATGCTGTCAGCTGATGGTAAAATGTATCTAACTGATGTAGCTGATACAGAAACTCTTTTCCGGTTAATTCAATCCATCCCCTCACCGAAAGCCGAACCGTTTAAACTCTGGCTGGCAAAAGCCGGCCGCGAAAGGATTGACGAAATTGAAGATCCCGAACTAGGTTTCGACCGATTAATGATAACATACCTTAAAAAAGGGTATAGCAAGGAATGGGTTAACCAACGCCTGAAAAGTATTGAAATCCGCAAAGAACTAACCGATGAATGGGATGAACGGGGTGTTAAAAAAGGCCAGGAATATGCAATTCTGACTGATGAAATAACAAAGGCATGGAGCGGATTAAGTGTTAAACAATATAAAAATCACAAAGACCTCAAAAAGGAAAACCTCCGCGACAATATGACAAACCTTGAATTGGTATTGAATATGCTGGCGGAAGCTTCTACAACTGAAATTTCGAAAGATAAAAAACCAAAAACGTTCAACGAAAATAAAACCGTTGCCCGAAAAGGCGGTGAAGTAGCAAAAGCAGCGCGCCTGCAACTGGAAAATACCACCGGTAAAAAAGTTGTAACATCGCAAAATGCGAAATCACTTCAGCAAGCAAAGAACAAAGAAATCAGTAAATAAACTCCTGTCGGAAATAATAACCTTACCTGCACTAAATTCAGTATGAGTGTCGCCCTTCGCCTTGTCGCCCCTCGCCCCTCTCTTCATTAAAAACAACAATTTAATTTTAATACATTGAAATTCACATCATTCGGCTTCAGCCCCACACTTATGCAGGGAATAGAAGCAATAGGATACGAAAACGCCACTCCTGTTCAAATTTCGGCCATACCAGCCATACTGGAAGGACGCGATTTAATTGCTTCGGCACAAACCGGCACCGGTAAAACAGCCGCTTTTTTACTGCCCGTTATCGAAAAACTGATGGCCATGCCTCACGACAACCAGGTGAAAGCCATGGTAATCGTACCAACCCGCGAGCTGGCGCTGCAGATAGACCAACAGATGGAAGGATTTTCGTATTACACGAATGTTAGTTCTATCGCTATTTACGGCGGAACTGACGGAACTGTTTTTTCGCGCGAAAAACAGGCGCTCACCGAAGGCGCTGACCTTATCGTTTGTACACCGGGCCGATTGATGGCTCACATGAATATGGGATATATCAAATTTCCGGAACTCAAATTCCTGATCCTCGACGAAGCCGACCGTATGCTTGACATGGGTTTTAATGAGGACATACTGAAAATAATTTCCTACTTGCCTAAGCAAAGGCAAAACCTGATGTTTTCGGCTACCATGCCATCAAAAATCAGGCACCTCGTTAAACAAATACTGAATAATCCGGTAGAGATAAGCATTGCCATGTCGAAACCGGCTGAGAAAATTGTACAGAAAGCTTACGTGGTTTACGATACTCAGAAAATTCCACTCATAAAAATGCTGCTTAAAGAAACAGTAATGAAACGGGTTTTGATTTTCTGTTCAACCAAGGAAAAAACCCGGCAGCTCTACCACGAACTGAAGAAAACAGGTATTAAAGCCGAAGAAATACATTCAACCCTCGAACAAGCTGCCCGCGAAAATGTAATTAACCGATTTAAAAGTGGCGATATTCCGGTATTGGTTGCTACCGATATTGTATCGCGCGGTATTGATATTGAAGATATTGATATGGTGATTAACTACGATGTGCCTCACGATGCCGAGGATTATATTCACCGTATTGGCCGTACAGCCCGCGCTTCGGCCGAAGGAACAGCTGTTACCTTTATAAACGAACGCGATCAGCAGCGGTTTGGAGCCATCGAAACTTTACTCGAACGTGAAGTGGAGAAATCATTGGTACCCGAGCAGTATGGTGAAACTCCGGTTTATAATCCTAAAAT
>CAZBZA010000331.1:0-4137 GCA_964495865.1 uncultured Lentimicrobiaceae bacterium | reverse complement strand
CGATATGCCCCAGGTGAAGGATATCGAAACAGCCGTTGGTAAATACAATTTTTTTACCCTGAAACTGCCAGATGGTAAGCATCCGGTGGTAATCGGCATCGGTGTAAGTGAAGATTTTTTTACGGATTTGGTCTGACTTCGACATTTTTGCTGTTGTTAAGAATAGGAAGTAAAATTAACGAAATTATTCCTACCAGCACAATCGTAATGTTTTGCGAAGTCCATATCAACCAACCCAAAGCGTAACCTTGAGCGCTTGCTACACCATATAATACAAGGGTTTCGGCAACAATAGCAGGATAAATTCCGATACCGCCCTGCACTACCATCATACCGATGGAACCAAAAACCAATACCGCAAGCCCTGCATCAAGACCTAAACGGCTGCTTGCCGGGATGCTGAAAAAAACAATGTATGCCATAAGCATATACAGCGCCCAGATTGAGAACGTATAAAATCCGAACAACCAAATATTCCTGACTTTAATCAGCGATTTCATTCCCTCAACAAAGCCTGAAATGATATTTTTAATTTTCAGATAAATACTGTTGGTTGTGATTTGTTTGCGGAAAACAAGGAATATAATTCCGAAAATAACAATGAATGATATCATCAGAATAGTGAAAGCCCCTGATAATTCTACGTTCAGGTGAAGCTTATTCTGCAGTGGTTTGTAAATTTTTTCATCAATATATCCTGAAAGACGTTCAGCCTGCAAAGCCAGGTTGAGAAAAAACAGAACGAAAAAAACCATCATATCCAGTGCCCTTTCGGTAATAACGGTACCAAACGATTTCTGAAAAGGAACGTTTTCGTATTTGGTAAGAATGCTGCAGCGGCTAACTTCGCCCAGTCGTGGCAGGGCCAGGTTTGCAAAATACCCTATCATTACGGCAAAAAACATATTGCTGTTCCGGGGTTTGTATCCCATGGTTTCGATTAGCATTTTCCAACGTATTGCCCTGAGAAAATGACTCAGAATACCAAGTGGAATCGCAAGTGCAATCCACCAGTAATTGGCATTGCCCATGGAATTAAGAATCTCCTGCTTTTGGTCGGCAGTGAGATTGCGTAAAAATATCCAGATAAAAAAAATGCCGATCCCCAGGAATACTGTGAAACGGATTATATTCTTGATTTTTTGGTTCAAAGTATATTAGCTTAGTCTGTTGTGTGCAGTCGGGAACACTATGGCAGGCTTATGCGATTTGGCTTCTTCAAAATCCATTTGGGCATACGAGGCAATGATTACCAGGTCGCCGACATGTGCTTTGCGCGCCGCAGCTCCGTTGAGCGAAATAACGCCTGTGCCGCGCTCTCCTTTAATTACATAGGTTTCGAGCCGTTCGCCATTGTTGATATTTACAACCTGAACTTTTTCAAATTCAATCAGGTTTGCAGCATCCATCAAATCTTCATCAATGGAAATAGAGCCTATATAATTCAGGTTAGCCTGAGTAATAGTGGCCCTGTGTATTTTTGATTTTAAAACTTCAATTATCATAGCGCGGCAAAATTACGAAATATTAGAATAAATATGACTTTGTTAAAATGTGCTTTCGCAATTAGCTTCAGCAGGCCAGATATTATCCTATTACCCGGGAGTAGCAACTTCCTCTGGTACTGATTTTAATAAAGAATAGCAGATTTTAAATTTCCTGAAATATCCTCGTTATCAATTTTACCTTTATAATAACCGGTGATCTTAGTGTTGTAATCTGTTTCAAAATCTATTTCAATCTCATATTCCTCGCCTGTTTTAAGCATTACAACCTTTCCGCCGGTAATATTAATTGCAGTACCGGTATTTCCGTTGCCTGTATTAAAATTGACCATCAACTCTGTTCCTCTTTCGTAAAGTGTGTTTACCAATGTACCGTTATCGTAATTAAAGGTATATGTACCCAACGGAATAGTTGCCGGATCATTTACCAGGATCGTAAAATAAAGTATGTCGCCTGTTCGTGCAACGCCGCTGCCTCCGATTTCGAAAGGCCATTGCAGTGTGTTTTCAAGGAAATAGAATGTTACCCCATACACGTCCTGGGCGGTTGAACCAAAAATTTCGGCTATTGCAAAGCCAATAGCAGATTCCTTGGAGTTGTAGCTAAAAGTGTTTTTCTTTGGCTTATCGGGATTATCTTTCTTACACCCTGCCAGCATTATAAAAGTGAATATGAGAAGAAATGCCGGAATAGCTGATTTGCAAAAAATGGATTTCATTGTAAATAACATTTATAATTAATTATAAAATAGCAGGTTACATTTGCGTAACCTGCTATTCAGAATAGGAATTATACTGCCGGGATTCCTTTATTTAAAGCGGAAACCATGAATTTGCCCCGGTTGATTTTTTCTTTTTATCGATAAAAATCACAGGTTTCCCTTTGTAATATCCTGTGACTGTTGAATTAACATTTGTACTCAGGTTAAACGTAAACTCATATTCATCGCCGTTTTTAGCTACTGTAACTTTTCCACCGTTGATTTCTACAAATGTAGCGTCATCTTCGCTAGCCGCATCAAACCCTATAATTAAACCTGTTTCGTCATCGCCATCAATAGCAAAGGGTTTTGAAGGATCAGCTGATGGTTTCAGCGTATATTCGCCGGGAGTAATTTCAGCCTCCTTGTTTGATAAAAAAGTTATCAGCAATGCATCGCCTTTGCCTGCAAGTGAATCGGGGTATCCATTCTGATAAAAAACAGTAAAGGTTTTTTCGAAATACTCCATAGCTATCCAATAAACACCGCTAATTTCGGTCTGGCCATAAGCAAACCCGAGTGCGGTTCCTATTTCAGCTTCTTTGTTGTTGTATTTAAATGAATTCTTTTTTTCATCCTTGTCTTTATCACACGCACTGAATGTAAAAATTACTAAAGCGATTACTGCAATTAGAGTTGTCCGGATTTTCATAAATTTTGAGTTTGTTAGTGAATAATTGATACTTGTTTTGATAATTTAGAAGTATGGTAAGCGTAAGAAAAAAGATCAGTATAAAATAATATTATCAATCAGTCGCACCTTTCCTATAAAAGCCGCTACACAAACTACGGCATGTTCGGCATCGTGCCAGTCTTCAAAAGGTTGCAGCGTTTGGGTATCAACAACTTCAGCATATTCCACTCTAAAATACTGATTTTCCTGTATCTCGCCTGTAACCAGTTGTTTTACTCCTGCAGGAATAAACCACGAATAGTTTTCTTTTACAGCCGATAATGCTTTGTAAATGGCCGGAGCCTCGGCGCGTTCTTCCGGTGTAAGCCGTGCATTTCGCGAACTCATTGCCAGTCCGTCAGCCTCGCGGACGATAGGGCAGGGGACAATTTCAACCGGCATTTTTAACATGCTTACCATTTTTTTTATGATAGCCAGTTGCTGAAAATCTTTTTCTCCGAAATAGGCTTTGTGCGGGGTAACAATTTCGAAAAGTTTCTTAACCACAATGGCAACTCCCCTGAAATGCCCCGGGCGAAACTTACCTTCCATAACCTTGTCGAGGTTGCCGAAATCAAATTCGGTTAAATCGGGTTCGGGGTACATTTCCTGTGCCGATGGCGCAAAAACCAGGTTGCATCCTGTTCCTTCCAGCTTTAAAAGATCGTCCTCCAGCGTGCGCGGGTATTTGGCAAGATCTTCGGGATTATTGAACTGTATCGGATTTACAAAGATGCTTACAGCCACAAAGTCGTTTTCAGCAGCGGCCTGCCTTATAAGCACCAGATGGCCTTCGTGCAAAGCGCCCATGGTTGGGACAAAGCCGATTGTTTTCCCTTCCGATTTCTGTTTTTCAATTGCGGCTCGGGTTTCGGATATGGTATGGGTAAGTAAAATCATGGTTTTAATCAGTTTATGAGCTAAAGCTGTTGCAGTATTTTCAAAATATCTTTTTCAAGCAAGTCAACAGGAACTTCTATTATCCGCCCGAGTTCTTTCTTTTTCCTGTAAAAAATAAAAGTGGGGACTTTTTCAATATTCAGTTCTTCAACTATTGTTCCGGGAGCTTTCTTTTCGCGATCGACACAAATCAGTGTGAGATTTTTATAATTAAAATCAAGTTCATCCATAATTTTATAAAACCGGGGCACCCAATCTCTGCTATCGCCGCACCAGGTTGCCATGACCAATGTAATTT
>CAZBZA010000330.1:0-4142 GCA_964495865.1 uncultured Lentimicrobiaceae bacterium | reverse complement strand
TCACAAGCGATTCGTGCCGGTTCTGGGGTGCGCCGGAATGCACCAAACAAGACAGGTCAACCTGGTTAGGTTCAGGAATAAAGTATGATAACCAATCTGTTTACACTTTTTTTACACAATTGGGCGAATCGCTGAACTTTGATTTTTCGAAAATGGACGGAAATCCCGTTCTTTTCTATCAAAATGCAACAGAAAAATTCTACTACACGTTTCTAAAATCGGATACACTTACAGTATTGGGTTTCGTTGATTCCACAAAATTTTTCACAATAACCCACACTGATGTTTCGGGAAATACGATCAATTCGCCATTAAACGGAAGCCATATTAGTATTGCAAAAACACTGGGTCTGGTTCAATTTTTCCAGGTGGATGCATTTCCTGATGTTCTGAACCCGGTTTACATGCTGGGCAATATTACGCCTGATTTGGGATTGGATAAACTTACAAACGCCGATATTTATAATTATGAAATAGGCGATGAGTTCCAAATCCACGAAACCACCTACTACCATTACAGCCCTCCCAATCAGAATTCAGACCGGTTTACAAGGTATTTCATTATTGGTAAACTGATTACTGCTGATTCAGTTATCTATACTGCCGAAAGTGAAGTCTTTGAAAAAGGAGCCTCCACAGCAAGTAATGATATTGTGTTTCTGAAATATAAATCAAATGAGGTAATAGCCCAAATTCCCTACGAATACACTAATCCCGCTCAGTATTTTTATAACATTCATAGCTTGCGCTCCGAAAACTATTGCGGAACTAAACGCTGGACTTACCGCGTAAAACCAAATCAGGGTTTGCGTTATTGCGACATTGATAATTGCTGGGGACCTAATGATGTACCCGGTCCTGCGCCAACTCAGGAAGACGTTTATACCTTAGGATTGGGATTGTACTATTCCATATATTCTGAAGGGATTATCAATTGGAATTCTCCGGGATATCGTCATACTTCAGAATTAATTTATTCGATTAAAAATGGTGTGGAATGCGGATCCGAAGCATTCCTTGGCATTTCGGAAAAACCGGTTGCAACTGATTCTTTTTTGCTTTACCCGGTTCCTGCAAAAGATTTTATAACTGTTGAAACAGCACTTGCTAATGGAAGCTGGCTTTCAATATATTCTATTGACGGAATGGAAATAAGTAAACAACAACTTTCCGAAACTAAAACACAAATTGATATCAGCCATTTGAAAAGTGGAATTTACATGGTCAAACTTATTACGGGTAAGTCGGTAATGATTAAAAGGATGGTAAAGGAATAATTCAATTTTACGGTGAAAATACAGTACTGGGCAACGAAATATATATCCGATAGGCTATTGCTGTTCGAAACGAAACTTTTTATAGTTACATTTGTTTTCATAATCAGTACGTTATCAGGCCCTAAATCAATTTCAATATTTTAACAACGTATTGTTTTTGATAAATAAACCGGGGAAATTCCCTACTAAAACAGAAATGGAATGATAAAACTCAAAACCATTTATTCGAGGGTAGTAATGCTGCTTTTCATTTCAGCTGTAATTTTTCTGTTGTTATTTACATCGTTGTTTTTTTATACCCTTCAACAGGAGAAACAAGTTCATAACGCAGCCCGCCAGCAATTTTCGAATGAAGTGGAATCGCTGCTGGAACTGAATTCCGAATCCATGCGGATTGCAGTAAATGATTTTACTCGTTCGGACCAATTGGTTGAATTTACCAAAAGCAGGAGCACAAAATGGTATAATGAGCATATTATAGGAGCGATTAATAGTTTTAAAGTTGATTACATCTGTGTTTATGATACTGCATTTAATATAATAACCGAAACCTCCTCGCTTAAAATTTTATCACGACGCTTCATTCCCGGGGCAGCTGCTGCCCAATTGCAAAAGAACAGGTTTTCGGATTTCTTTTTGTTAACAACTGAAGGACTGGTTGAAGTAAGCGCAGCTTCAATACATCCGACGTTCGACCGTTCGCACAATAAAACTGAACCTTCGGGATATGTTTTCCTTGTAAGGCTTTGGGATCATTCGTTTAAAAACAAACTCAGCCGGATTACCAGCTCGAAAATTTATTACCGGCTGCTTACCGATCAGGTAACAAATGAGGACCGGAAAGTTGTATCAGTTTCGAAAAACCTGACCAACTGGAAAGGGGAAGCTGTTTCGCAGATCATATTCAGCCGTGGTTTTAGCCTCAATTTTAAATCCTCAAAATACCTTTTACTGATCATTGTAATGTTCTTTATTTTATTTCTGTTTGTATTTGTATTTTTTGCCCGTAAATGGGTTTACCGTCCACTTGATCTGATAACTCAAATACTTGAATCAGAAAACAGTAAAGCTCTCAGGCGGCTACAAAAATCGCCCGGCGAATTCAGGTATATCGGAGTTTTGTTCGAGGATTATTTCAATCAACGTAAAACGCTTGAACAGGCCAAACTAAAAGCCGAAGAAAGCGATAAACTCAAATCTGCTTTTCTTTCGAATATTGCACACGAAATACGCACTCCTATGCATGGCATACTTGGCTTTGCCGACATGCTGAAGACTACAACACTCTCAGCCGAACAAATGCAGGAGTATATTGCTATTATTGAGAAAAGCAGCGGGCGCATGCTCGACACCATCACCGATCTGATTGATATTTCGAAAATTGAATCCGGTCAGACCGAAGTTACTTTTTCGCTGGTGGATATAAACAACCAGATGGAAAATGTGTATGCTGCCTTTAAGCCCGAGGCCGACAAAAAAAGATTGAATTTTAGCATCAAAACCCAGGATGATTCAGCAAAAGTAGTGGTACTTACTGATAGGGAAAAGCTTGAAACCATTTTGGCAAAACTTATTAAAAACGCTATAAAATATACTCCTGAAGGAACTATTGAATCGGGCTATGAACATAAAGGAAGGTATATAAAATTTTATGTTAAGGATACCGGGATCGGAATTGACGGAGATAAAATGCTATCCATTTTCGAACGTTTTACGCAGGCCGACAATTCACTTTCGAAATCCTACGACGGTGCCGGACTTGGACTTTCAATTACCAAAGCCTATATCGAAATGCTGGGAGGTACAATTTGGGTTGACAGCGAACCAGGCAATGGCTCAGTATTTTATTTTACTATTCCTTACGAAAGCGGGAATTAGATCGCTGTTTCAAGAAAATTTCCAGGCTGTTTTTACTACCGGTTTGACTCAGAAAAAACTCAACTACTGAACATTAGTTTTTCCAGCTAATCCCTTTTATTGGGCGCCGAATTAAATATCAGGTTAGTTCGTAAGAGTAGAGGTTTAAATTTTTTATTACCTATCTCACCACAATCTCATCTGCAAAAATCCATGCTTTCTGCCCTTTACCTACATGCCATTCGGGGCAGATTTT
Source organism: uncultured Lentimicrobiaceae bacterium (assembly GCA_964495865.1). Lineage (GTDB taxonomy): Bacteria > Bacteroidota > Bacteroidia > Bacteroidales > UBA4417 > UBA4417. Next base: position 752 of record CAZBZA010000330.1, on the reverse strand, counting down.
GATATTTTCGGCTATCACACGGATATATCGGGTACGTTTATCAATTGTAAAATTATAGGAATCCATTGTTGCTTGTCGCTGTTCCAATGGTATCCTGAAAGCTGATTTTCCTGCATCCTGATAGTTTTTACCATCATCCGAAATAAAACAACTTACGGTTTGGGGCCTGAAAATCCACTGGTTGGTTTCATGAAGGAAATTAATACTAACAGAATTTACTTTTTCAATTTTCAGCAAATCAATAATAATATCCATATCAGTTCCCTCAAAACCTTTCCAGAAACGCAGATCATTGTTATTATCGATCTTTGTCAATATAAAGCCATCAGTAAGCAATGTGGGTGTAATTTCCGCTCCTTCGGTTTCATCAGTAGTGCACAACCTGGCTATTTTACCAGCTGCTTTATGCTCTAAAGTTTTTGAAAATATGGAATAATCCACCTTTTCTCTTCCCGGTTCACGGCGATTTTTCCCAACCGAATGGGTTAGATCATCGCCCAGATCCTGGCGGGCTTTTTCTGCAATTTTTTGAATACTTTCAATCACTTCCGGATATTGGTCAATTACATTGTAGCGTTCGCCCGGATCACGGTCGAGATCATACAAAGCCAGTTCGGCTGTACGCATAATCTTTTTACCGGGAAAACCATCACGACCGGGCGGTGTGCCTTCGTACGATTCCAGGTTATGCGGAAACACCATTTTCCATTTACCTACCCTGATGGCTTCCAGGTTGTTGCGTCCGTAATAAT
>CAZBZA010000329.1:0-4143 GCA_964495865.1 uncultured Lentimicrobiaceae bacterium | reverse complement strand
AAAGAAAAAACTCAGTAAAGTGAGTCTGGATGTGCGTAAACTGTTGAGTATTAATGTTTCCATATAGCAAAGAAAATTCTTAAAGTCCGGTTATGGTTTCCTGGGGTAATTTACCGGAAATCAGGAATCGGAAAGAAACATTTGAAAAAGGGCAATAGCAAAGGAGAGCTTTCTCATAATTTTGCAGGTTAATTGCATTTCGGAAAGAGAATCATCAAAATTTCAGATCTTCGGTTATGCGAAAAAATGACAGGATTAAACAAATTTAACATTTTTGCACCCAAATTAATGCCATGGCGTATAAGTTATTCATAATCAGCCAGTAGAGTGATAGTATGATTCTTGTTCAGTAGTTTTTTATACCATTTGGGGACAAGCCTTTTTTGTTTTGGCTTTATTCAGGTTTAAATCCAAAGAGCTTGATGCTAAATTTCTTCTGTTTTCTGGTTCTCTTTTTTGATTAGTTAAACAAATGTTAAAGCAATTTGATTTGGTTTTCTTTTCCAGTGGCTTGGTATTTCTGTTTTTCAGGCTATTCAGGCGTTTACTGATTTTTTTTATACAAAACAATCTGTTTGTTAATAACTCTTCAAAGTAAAAGTAACTGTTTGAATGTCAATATGCCAAACAAAAAATCGGATGAAGCATTTTGATCAGGCGTTATTCAATTGTGTTGAATCGCAAATTAACTAATTTGTAGTTTGTTTTGCAATTTACGCCGATACATTTATCTTTCTTTTACTTAATTCGACATTTTTTATCAGTCAAGGCAATTGTACTTTTCAAATTTCATTCTATTTCTCATCAGCCAGGCATTTTTACCTGAAAACATGAATATACTTTTGCTGTTTAATTTGCTTGTCGCGTTACTTTTAAATCAGAATGGTAGTTTATGCCGGATGATAATCCCTTAACGTTATTATTTCGGGCTGTTATCAGGGAGTTCACACTGATAAAATTCCCTTATTTCCTGATGCGAAGAAAAATGTTGGATTGCATTTTGTTAACCATTCTTACGGTAAGCAAATTTCAATTCTGCAGGGGTATCAAAGAACTGTGTTTTGTTTTAAGCAAATTGCGATATAAGTGATTGTTCGTAAGCCAGTTTATGCTTCTGCAATATTTGTTTTGTTTGCGGTTCACCGGATGTATCTTCATATCCGAATGGAATTAATAAAGGTTAGTATCAATGTATTGTGTTCAAGAGTTTTATATTTAACAACTTGTGCTAAAAGTGATTGGCTTCTTGTTAGTTGCGGAGGGGTTATATTAGAAAGACAAGTTATAAATACATAGCTTTATCAGTTTGTTTAAAATCATATTGCAAAGGAATGTTTATAATTTAGTAAACTTACTACTCATGCAATTCTTCTATGAACAATCGCTTGTTAATAGCACGACTTGAACTGTTCTGTTTTCCTAAAAAGGGAAGGGCCTGTTTTATCAAAAACTATGCCTATATATGATATTCATTTCTAGTAAAACGGATTATAGTGTTTAATATATAAAAATAATGCGTGTATGTCAAATATATTTTTCTTCAGAAACTCAATAATGTATAAGTTAAAAAGGAGAAAAATGAAACTTTGAAAGTCGGATATAGTCTATTTCCTGTTTCCTGGTTTCATGCCTGTAAAGATGCAGAAAGCCCTTCTGCCCGAAAGCAGAAAGGCTGTTATTTTCTGAAGCTGAAATGATTACCTGCTTTTAAGCGACAAAATTACACCAAGAATAATTACTATCGTTCTGAACGAAAGTGCCATAGCGGAATTCAACTGGTTCTCTTTCTGAGCCAGCTTACCTGCTAATCGCATAAATGATGAAGGGCTTTTTTCGGTTGTTACTGACAACGGGTAACGTTGCTGCCATTTGTTGTAACTGTGCACCATCCATTCGGTGCCTTTGCTGTTGGCAACCTGAGTCAACACAATGCTCCGGTTGTTTGCTTTTGAAGTTGTTTCCAAGGCTGTAAGTAGTTAAGTGAGTAAACATTAATCCATTTTGTTATGGAATTGATAAGTACATTACAAAAATGCTGCCAGCTTTTATAAGGCGCTGTAAAACAGCAATATGTATATTTTGTTTCGTTTCTTAACTGTTAGGGTGTTTTTCAAATTGAAACGTATTTGTCCTGTTTAGATATCAGATTTCTTAGCCGGTCAGATCAATAAATTGCTGAAATCATAATTTTTTGGTGCTCAAACAACACGAAAGAATGAAATTAAAACTGCCGGATTTAATTGAGTTGTTTGAATTTTATAGACTATTGACTTGAAACCGTGAATTTTTAAAAAGCTCAGTCACTTCTACATCTGCCGCTTTCAGGCTGTTTTTTATTTGTTCCGCTGTTTTCTCCCAATCAGTTAGTTCGGTTCCAGCCTTATGTTGTAAGTTCTCCGCGTAGTGAAACCTGTAGCATTGTTATTTACACCCTGCTTACTCCGCATCTTGCGTTGTGCAGGAACTTTTTTTAACCCGTTATTCAATCGTTCAGGATATACCAGGTAAAGAGAAGGTATAGAGCAGATATATAGCAGGTGTATGGGTTATGATGGCATGGTATAAGTTTTTGCTGCACAATTGTCGGCCTGACAGAATGCGCCGTACGTTTCGTTACAAACCGAACGTTTGGGCATGACAACTGACAAGCCTTGTCAGAATGAGTAAGAAATAGGTATGACAATAAGCAGCGAACGTTCGGAAATCAAATCAGTGCCTGGTTTTTGCAACTGTGATGCCAGAAGCCTTTGTTATAGGCTAGCAATAGCAGGAGCTTTCGGAATTCATCATTTTTTTAACAATTTAATACAGATTATCATGGGAACAATAAAAACCGGGATTCTCGGTAATGTTTCAGGAAAAGTCGGCAACGTAGTAGGAGGAACCTGGAAAGGTATAAATTACCTTCGCACTATGGCCGCAAGTGTTAACAATCCGAACACGGAACTGCAGGTAAGCCAGCGGCTGAAATTCAGTACCGTAATTAAATTCCTCCAACCTATCACGGAATTTATCCGTGTAGGGTACAAGGCCCAGGCGGTTAAAATGACAGCCTTTAACGCGGCCTTTTCTTACAACTTCCACAACGCCCTTGCGGGTGATTTCCCGGATTATTCGATTGATTATCCGCGTGCGATGGTTTCGCGGGGAAATATGGCCGGTGCCATGAATCCCGCATGTTCATCAACGGATGCTGCAAAAGTGGTCATGACATGGGAAACAAATTCCGGTCAGGGTTCAGAAACGGATACGGCCATTTTTGTGATCTTCAATGATAGTAAACAGGAAGCTGTTTATTCGCTGAATGCCTGTAACAGGGCTGATGGATCACTGGAAGTAGTATTACCGGCCTCATACAGCGGCGATACGGTGCATTGTTACATTGCATTTATGACAATGAATTCGGTTCTGGGAGGCCAGGCCCGGAATGCAATTTCCAACAGTAGCTATGCCGGAAATGTGTTGGTTGCCTGATATTCTTCCTACCCGTCTGACGGGACATTAGCAAAAGCTGTTTCCGGAAGGGACAGCTTTTGCTGTTTATGGGGGGTGGTCTTGGTTGAAAGAGCAATTTCCCCCTTTCAAAGACCCAAGTACCAAAATCCAAATCCCAAATTCCAAGGCCTGCCTGGCGATAATTCCTGAAATTTTACGATTCAATGTCGTTTAGTTAAGAGTTAATTTTAACAGTTCCTATTTGTGGCAATTTTATTCTGTTTGTACTCACTCTTTCACCCCCTTTTGCTTCACATTGTTTGCAATTATAAGGTAGAGGACATACTAACAATGCTTTACCTTCCTCAAATGTTTGGTGTTTTGTTGCGAACTACTCCCTCCCTATTTTCTAGGGAGGGCTGGGGAGGGTACAAAATTCTCTGATTTTTTTACTTTTCTGAAAAACGCTAACTAAACGACATTGGTTTACGATCAGGGATTTGGTCCTTGGAATTTGGAATTTAAAACTTACAAAGTACGATTTACGAGGTACGATTTGGAATTTGTCCCCTGGAATTTGGTCCTTGGAATTTGGGATTTGAGGATTTGAGAATTTGAAGATTTTAGGGTTTAGTGGCATTATGAAAGTAAGTAATTCAAAATGCAAAGTTCAAAGTTCAAAATTCAAAGTTTTCTTGACATTCAATA
>CAZBZA010000328.1:0-4144 GCA_964495865.1 uncultured Lentimicrobiaceae bacterium | reverse complement strand
AGATTCGATTTAAACACATATTCCTTACCTGCATCGAAAGTTTCGTATATTCCACCATCACCACCAATAAGGAAATGGCGCGTATCTTCAGGATCGATCCATAAAGCATGGTCGTCGACATGCCTTTTATTGTTGCTCAATGCTTTCCATGTTTTACCGCCATCCTCTGTAAAATGCGAAATTGTTTCAACCGAATATACTTTATCAACATCTTTCGGATCGCAGAAAATTTCGTTGTAATACTGTCCCTGTGCGGTATGATCGCTCATTTTCTGCCATGTAGCGCCACGGTTGGTGCTCCGGTAAAATCCACCGGCATCATCAGCGGCTTCGATAATGGCAAAAATATAATCAGGATTCACCGGCGAAATTGCCAACCCGATTCCTCCCATATCAGCGCCGGGCAGACCGCTTTTGAGTTTATCCCAGGTTTCGCCTCCATCGGTTGATTTGTAAATGGCAGTTTCGGGACCTCCTCCGATTTTTGTAAAAACATGCCTGCGGCGCTGTTCGCTGCTTGCATACATAACATCCGGATTACGGGGATCCATAATTACGTTATTCACACCCGTATTTTCGCTGATTTCGAGAACTTTCTTCCAGTTTTTACCGCCATCGGTGCTTTTATAAAGTCCACGATCACCACCAGGTCCCCAAACGGAACCTTCGGCAGCCACAAAAACGATATTGCTGTTTTTAGGATTAATAACTATGCCTCCGATATGCCGCGATTCTTTGAGGCCCATGTTTTTCCATGATTTCCCTCCGTCGATACTTTTATAAACGCCATCGCCGTAACCCAAAGCACGCTGATGGTTATTTTCGCCGGTACCAACCCAAACTACGCTTGTATTATTCGGATCAAGCACAACTACACCGATTGAGTATGATTTCTGACCATCGAAAACCGGTTCAAAAGTGGTTCCGTTATTGGTGGTTTTCCATACATGGCCTGATGCAACTGCCACAAACCATTCGCTGTGATTATTCGGGTTTACGGCAAAATCGGCAATACGTCCCGATGTAAAAGCCGGACCGATGGAACGCCATTTTAATCCACCGAATGAGGAAGATTTTAAGGTGTCGGATTTAACTTCCTGTTTTGAGGACTCTTTCTTTGTTTTTGCTTTTTGCGCCAAAGTTCCGGAGCCCGAAAAGATAAAGACAGCTAACAGTAACGATGTTAACATGCTAGCAAACAAAATACGTAAACGGTTTTTCATATTACTACAGGTTTTGGTTGTTGTGGTTTGAGGTTAAACAAACAGTATATCAGAATTTATATTATGATTTAACAAAGATGGAATTTTATTCTGAACCAATATTCAAAATGTTGATGAAATATGTGAAACCGGTTGCCCGCTCGGTGAAAGAATCATAAAATCTGTTAAAATAAGCCGCCATTACAACCTTACTTGCCAAAACATAACCTTTGAAAATATATAATTTCCAACGATGTATTATGGTACAGTTTTTGGTAAAAAATGATAGAATTTTAATTCCTGAAAATAGTATTATTGGAACTGAGATTTATATTTCATTTTGTATCAAATCCTATAAGTATTGTCGCAAACCACTTTCAAACCAATTATAAACATTAAAATTTTAATTTATGAAAAGCACCCGTATCATTGCAACTATTATGATGCTGATTTCGATGTTAGCACATGAAACCTTAAATGCTCAGGACACAACTTTCAAATTATCAGATTACAAAAATCCGAATTATCTCTACCAGACGCTGTATCTGAATTTTGGATTGAACAGCGGATTTACATTCAACAACAATTCAAATAGTGAGGCGGATTCAAGGAATAAGACAAGTTCATTTTCACTTAATTCGGGAGCTGGAGCAATGTATTCTTTTTATAAAAATTCTCCCAAAATACAAGCTGAAAAACATATTTCACTCTATGCAGGATTCGGTTCATCATCCTATACTAACAAACGGGAAACTATTGATTTTGAATACAAATCAGGTTCTTTCAGCCATGCTGAAAATCTATATTTATTTGGATTAAGAAGGTCGTACAATGAAAAAAAGCAGTATTTTGAAGTGAATGGTACCTTATCGGCATCATATAACGGGCTTTCAAATCACAATAAATCAATGAACTCGGGCACAATTGACTTAAAACAAGAATCCAACCAGAAAAACCTTAATTTGAATTTAACAGGAGCATTCCTTGTCGGAACAGGACGTATAGAACAGGTTCAGGATGCAAGACTTGCGATGTTTATTCTCGAAGACCTGCAGACTCTTAATCGTGCAAATAAAGTAGCCACTGATGAAGATGTGCTTGCACTTGCCAGGGAAATTACTTTATTAAAATACAAAAGATTTTTCGACAACAGATTACGGAAAATCGCAGAAATAACAGCAATAGATGCTTTTCTGCAAAAAAACGGCATATCCGGTACCACCGATGCTGCCTATTTCACCTCGCTGAATGATAACTGGGATTTTGCCAATAATCCTATCAGAAACAGTGGGAAACGCTTGTTTACCGGTCTGGAAGCAAATTATGGCTATCTAAATAAAAACACGGTTAATGAAACCATTGTTCCGGACAATGAACCAAATGAATATAACTTAAACCAGGCAAATGGCGGTTTCTATTTAGTGGCAGGATTCAATTCTGAAAAACCTAAAAGCCTTACATGGCAAAATTCTTCATCAATTAAAGTTGGAGTTGGTATGCAAAGCTGGGTTGAAACTGAAAAAGAACCAGACAACGCAGATGAAACGAAATACTATTTGTGGACCCGGCCAACTGTAAAACTTACTGCTGACTATGGATTTGGCTATTATCCAAATTCCCGCACCTGGCTCACTTTCAATTGGTGGTTGATTAGTGGATGGGATAAAGAAATGGATGGTGATACTAAAGATAAAAAGGAAGACCTTCAGAATAATTTATATGTCTATACAGGCCCTAAATTAAACGCATATTATTACCTGTCGGAAAAACTAAGGCTTAGTCTCACTTTCAATGGTGTATTTAATTTAGAAAAAACAAATTATACTTATGACGTAATTGAAGGCAATCCCGAAAATTTAACAAATAACCGGTGGAACCAGCAAATAAGTGCATCCCTGACTTACAGCCTCTTTTAAGCCCGGAATCTGATGGTTGCCAAATACTGATTGATTGCAGGCTTGTAATTGGGAAATCACACTTAAGGAAAATTGCTGTTGTACCTGCACAATGAAATGAAAAGCAATGCGTTAAATGTATAGATGTTTTCCGAAAAATCCTTTCTGATATGCAGGAGGATTTTTTTCGATCACCCCTGCAAGGATATAAATATCAAATTGATGCAACCATTTTAAGCTGATGCTTCCCTTTAGTATCAAAAAGCTGAAGAAAGCGAAGCAGTAAAGCAAAAGTGGTAGCTGAAACAAATTAAAGTAACTTTGTGACAGGCTAAACCAATACTGTTTTGAGGAACGTTGTTAGACTTTTTACCGGCAAAAGCGAAGTGGAGCGGGAATTAGTGCTTGGATGCACCCGCAACGACCGTATTGCCCAACGCGACCTCTACCATAAGTATTGCGATGCCATGTTCACCATTGCTTACCGCATTGTTAACAACCGCGACGACGCTCACGATGCCCTTCAGGATGCCTTTATACAGGTATTCCGCGATATCGGGCAGTACAGGTTCGACTCAACGTTGGGTGCATGGATTAAAACCATTGTTGTACGCACTTCGCTCCGGCAGCTTTCGAAAAACAGAAACCTGGCTTTTGCCGACATGGATGAAGCAAAAAGCGATGAAATGATCCTGATTCCTGATACGCTCGACAGCGAATACCTTGAAAAAGTTATTCTCTCGTTACCCGATGGATACAGAACCGTTTTCCTGCTTACCGAAGTGGAAGGATATACCCACGAAGAAACCGCCAAAATGCTTGGCATTTCCCCCGGAACCTCCAAATCGCAGTTGCATCATGCTAAGAAAATGCTCAGGAACAGGCTTTCAGCATTGATGGATTAAACATGGACGAAACTAAGAAACCAGCTAAGAACAGGTTCAGCGAACAGCTGCCAACACACGCTCCCGATCCGGGTTCGTGGCAGCGCCTTTCGGACAAACTTGATATGCTGGATGCTGAAGCAGGCTTCCGTGAGAAACTCGC
>CAZBZA010000327.1:0-4157 GCA_964495865.1 uncultured Lentimicrobiaceae bacterium | reverse complement strand
AAAAAATGAAAATCATCTGCATCGGCCGTAATTACGCCGAACACGCCAAAGAACTGAACAACGCCGTTCCGACCGAACCTGTATATTTTATGAAACCAGATTCGGCATTACTAACGCGCAACCGGCCGTTCTTTTATCCTGATTTCACAAAAGATCTGCATTATGAATGCGAAATTGTGCTCAGAATCAACAAAGTAGGAAAATGTATTAACGAGAAATTCGCGCTAAGCTACATTGATGCTATTGGCGTTGGAATTGATTTCACTGCGCGAGATTTGCAGCAGAAAGCAAAAGAAAAAGGATTGCCATGGGAAAAAGCCAAAGCTTTCGATTTCTCTGCTCCGGTAAGCAGTTTTGTCCCGGTTACGGAATTTGAGAATATTCAGCAGATTGCTTTCAGCCTAAAGAAAAACGGAGAAATTGTGCAAAACGGGAACACGAATGATATGATATTTTCGTATCCGGCCATTATCGCTTACGTTTCGCAATTTATGACTCTCAAAACCGGCGACTATATTTTCACAGGAACTCCGGCAGGCGTTGGACCGGTGGCTATTGGCGATAAACTGGAAGCGTATATCGGGGAAAAGAAGATGCTGACTGTGAATATAAAATAGAAACAAAAAAAAAAATTGCCTGAAACTCAATTACTGAAATATGAATATCTTTAACTGAATTTCATATCGTCAATTGCCTCAATACCAGCAACTTTATTGAGTTTTGCAATCAATTTACTCCGCTGGTAGGATAATTCTTCGCGCAAAGCGGCTGAATCTACTTTTACATATAAAACCCTGTCCTTCACATTCATATGAATGGTGTGACGTGCAATCAGTTTTCCAACCACATCTTCCCAGGCACCAATCAAACGGGTTTCGTTGAGTTTGGTATCCAGTTTATTTTCTTTCAGAAAAGCCTCAATGGCATCTTTCAGAAGTATTTCGTTCGATTTTCTCACAATTTTCTTTTTACTATTTGTTAGCACAAACCTTGTTAATGATTAATATTTAAAATCTACCGATCCGTTCTGAATTTCAAATACACGGTGATTTATAGCCGCTTTTTCAAAAGTACGTTTAATCCTTTCAGGTTCGGTGTCGGTAATAAAAACCTGTCCGAAACTGTCATTATCAACCAGTTGTATCAGTTGTTGAACGCGCGCCGGGTCAAGTTTATCGAAAATATCGTCGAAAAGCAAAATGGGTTTAAACCCTATCAGGTTTCGGGTGAAATCGAATTGTGCAAGTTTCAATGCCACGGCAAAGGATTTTTGCTGTCCCTGCGAGCCAAACCTTTTTATGGGGTATCCTCCGAGATTGAAAATAAAATCGTCCTTATGAATTCCGGCTGATGAATAGCGCAACGACTGATCTTTTGTAAATGCCTCATTTACAATATCCAGATATGCTCCGGAAGTAAGCTGCGATTCGTATGCGATACTAACATTTTCGAGTCCACCACTTATAAATTCGAAATAATGCCTGAAAATCGGGGCAAAACCTTCGAGAAATTCTTTCCGCTTGTCGCTGATATTGGTTGCCGGCGCCATCATTTGTTCATCAATCAGAAGCAAAAGTTCGCGATCTGTCCGGCGGCGTTCAGCAAATTGTTTCAGCAGGCTGTTGCGCTGTTCAAGTAAACGATTGTAACGTATAAGGTTATCAAGGTAAGACTTGTCGAACTGAGAAATTACAGCATCAATAAATTTCCTCCTGATATCGCTGCCTTCGTTTATAAGGTCGCGGTCGTAAGGCGAAACCATTACGCAGGGAAACAGCCCGATATGATCTGAAATCCGTTCATAGTCCTTCTGATTGATCCTGAATTGCTTTTTAATACCTGCTTTCTGAATGCAACTTACCTGTTGCGGATTTGATCCATTCCTGTGATACGAACCATGAATTGCAAAAAATGCTTCGCCGTGATGGATATTCAGCTGATCAACTGAATTAAAATAACTTTTTGTAAACGAAAGGTAATAAATTGCATCAAGCAGATTGGTTTTGCCGGCACCATTGTTTCCAACAAAGCAATTGATCTTATCGGAGAATGCCATTTCCTGCTCTCCGTAATTCTTGAAATTTATGATTTTCAGGGTGTTAAGATACACGATGTATTTGCTGTGCTTTGTGGATTATACTTTGTGATTGTGTACAAATTTAATGCATTCTATGGTTTGAGGTTGAAATAGTTTTACGATTTACGAGGTACGAGGTACGATGTACAATTTACGATTTGCGATTTGCGATTTACGATTTGTGAATTTTGATTTGTGATTTGTGATTTGTGATTTGTGATTTTAAAAACCACTAAGGCACTGAGAACACATAGAAACACTTAGGAGTTATGATGATGTGTTGCTTGCATTGAATTTACGATTTCGCAATAACGTTATAGTTCACTGATATATCCTGCCACCTGCTTGATTAGCCAACCAGGTGTGGAAGTTGCTCCGGTTAGACCAACTGAATCCACATTCTCAAACCACTGATTATCAATTTCTTCAATAGTGCTGATAAAATAGCTGTTATTGTTTACTAATTTGCATACGCCATACAGATATGCCCCATTTGCACTGTTTTTCCCACTTACAAAAATCACTACTTCATGATCAGCTGCAAATGCACGCAATGCCGGTGCTCTCCCCGAAACTTGCCTGCAAACGCTTTTATTGATTTCCAGATCTTTATTTCCGGCATCATTCATCCTTTGCTCAATTGTTTCAATCACGGATTGGTAGTTTTCAGCATCCATAGTGGTTTGCGAAAACAGTCGTACCGGTTTTGAAAAATCAATATTATCAACATCTCTCTCACTGCTTATAACAATTGCTTTTCGCGATGCATTTCCAACCAGACCTTCAACTTCAGCATGGTTTGGCTTGCCGAATATAACAATCTGAATATCATCATTTTCATTTGAAACTCCACTTTCACGAATCCTTTGCTGCAATTTCGTAACAATAGGACATGTAGCATCAATCAAATCTATTTCCAGTTTATAAGCAAGGTGGAAAGTTTCAGGAGGTTCGCCATGCGCCCTGATGAGAACACGTTTTCCTTTCAAACCCGGTAAATCTGAGTGATTAATTACTCTCAGACCTTTACCTTTAAGCTGATCCATTTGTACGTGGTTATGGACTATTTCGCCAAGACAATACACCTCATTACCGGCATCCAGCTCATTTTCAGCAGTTTGAATTGCTCGGTTTACACCAAAGCAAAAGCCTGAATCCGGATCGATGGTTACCTTCATTAAAGGGTTTAGGGTTTAGGGATGAGGGGTTAGCCCTTGAATCTTGGTTCTTGGCTCTTGGTTCTTGGAATTTGAAATTTGGATCTTGACGCTTTATTTTTTGCCCCAATCACCCAAATTGGTGCTAACGGTAATATAATTTGGAGAACCCACAAGATGCATGGCTGCCCTGGAGTAGCTGAAATTGAATTTGGAAACTTTTAAACCGAGTCCCCACGAAAAGCCTACCATTCCCGGACGGGAAGCAACACGCATCTCCTGTCGGCGAAGATAATTGTATGCCAGTCGTAAACTAAAAAACTTTGACGGAATAAATTCTCCACCAATAACAATATGACGCAGCGCATTATCGGCAAAAACATCAATCCCTGATTCTTTTTCTACTTCACCTGTGAACGGATCAACAGGCGCGTTAGGATCAGCATAGCGTAAATCCCATTTCTGCAGGTGTTGCAGTAAAACCGAGTAACGGAATGGAACATGGGCCAGTTTTTTTGATATTCCGGCCTGAATCTCAAAAGGAAGAGGCTCAACCCCTTCGGAGGTGTAAGCAGTTATTTGCCGGCCAATATTCCTGAAAAGTATGGAAGCGGCAAAAGTTTCGTTTGGCACATAACTTCCGGCAACATCCACTGCAAGTCCAAATGAATTATATGTTTCAAGACCCGAATATATCATTTTAAAATTTGCCCCTATCGAGAAAACCGAATCAAGCATTCGTCCCCAGCCTACATTAAAAGCATATTCGCCGGCACTGAACTGACCGTAATTTTCGCCAAATTCATCAATATTATCCGATTTTCCGTAACTGTAATATTGCATGGTTCCTACAAAACTGCCAATTTTCGAAAAATCATATCCATAACTGGCGAAACCGTAATTAGTTCCAGCCAAACCATCGG
>CAZBZA010000326.1:0-4164 GCA_964495865.1 uncultured Lentimicrobiaceae bacterium | reverse complement strand
CAACCACTTCGGGTTCTGCAACCACTTCGGGTTCTGCAATCACTTCGGGTTCTGCAACTGCTTCATTTTCTGCATCGTCAGGAGCAACTGGTGATGATAATTCTTCAACTGTGCTAACAGCTTCTTCTTGCTGCGAATTCTCCTCCTGGTTGAGCATTGGAGCTTCTTCAGGATTTTGATCGGGATGTTTGGTAGATTCCATCGGTTGATGAGTTAGTAATTAAACTATTGATCAGATTAAATAAAACCCGCCATTTCTTATGAAACAGCGGTAGTATGCGTGATTTTCGGTAAGAAAAAATTAGTTCTTCTATGTTTTCTTTACTTGTAAAAGGAGTGCAAATTTAACAACATTTCGTTAAGAAGTTGAATTTATTGAAAATTGATTTATAATAACTTCTTGCCCTATATCGGGTTGCTTTTTCAGAACACGTATTTAGGGGCTGCTGAAAAACTCACCCGAAATAATGACTGGTTTTAGATTTCGGTGCTCTGCACCTTGAATTGAATTATATTTCGCCAGACTGCAAATATTGCGCCACTCTGTGGCTATTTACTAAGCGATTATTTTAACAAATAAAGGTGCAGAGCACAGCAATATTTGTAGAATACCACAGAAAATATCATACAAGGTGCAGCGCACCGACATATATAATGCACGGGTTTTTTTACACATATTATTCATCTCCCTTGTATTTGACACATTCATATTACTACTTATTCTGCAGATTATTTGCTTGATGTAAGTTTTTCAGAAGACTCAATTTATCCTGAACTTTTCATAATAAGGCCAGCCTTCATAGTATATTAGTGGATAGTTCAGGTTAGAAAGCCGACCGGTTAAAGATTATAAACCCAATATTCACGAAGAAGGAGACAGGTGTGTCATCGCCATAATAGTTTATAGAAGCACTCAAAGGCCCGATAGGAGTATTATAAACAAATGCGGTGGAAACAACATAATGAAGTGTGGGAAAAAGGTCACTGAATACTGCCTGGCCTAAGTTATCGCTGCTTAGTTCGCGAAAAGGGGCCATTACAAATCCTTCGAGGCGTAAATCAATATTTTTACTCAGTATAAAAATATTTCTCATCCCCAGTGCGGTAAAACCAGCTGGGCGAAAAACGGATTGATACAAAGTTGACATTTCGTAAACCGGCGCATAATGAGGCATATACAGAGTGGTGGAAGTATAATTCCGGAAACTTTCGAGTGAGTTTGCCTGAAATTCGAAATTTATTCCCGGACGGTAAAATGAACGGGTGTAAAAATATTTATCAAACATAAACTTTACGGAAAAGTAGTTATGATAATCGGAATATTCCCCTTCGAGTTGAGAAGTGGTTCCCGGCGTATGTCTCTCTGTTCCGCTTATAAACTGAGCTGAAGTATAAATCCTCGTTCCCAGGTTCGAATATTGCTTTCTGTTCAGAGTGTTAAATTCTATTTCCAGGTACGGGCTATAAAAACTGAATTTTGTTTTATCAGCAATGTCCTCGGCTGTAGCTGAATTGTTTTGAAAATAATCGGCCCGGTTAACGCCCCAGATAAGCCCTGTTTCAATTTTCCCCTTATAGGTTATCGGGAAACCAATATCAGCTCTTAAATGGGTATTGTTTTCATAAAGAAAAATGGGTGTGTCATCAATAAAAAAGAAGGATTTTGTGCGATAGTAATTAAACTGATTGAAGGTATATTCCATCTCGACATACTTGGGCTTTTGTCCAGGTAGTTCAATTCTGCCACCGGCAAGTGCTGAATTGTAAAACCGTCCGAAAAACCCATTCACTTTGATGGTTGAGGCTACTTTCCGCCAATAGCTGTATTGCAACTGCAGGAAAATTTCGTTGGTTGCCCCTGATGACAAACTTCCGCCAAAGTCGGCTTTAATTGCAGCCTCATAGTGTGTATCCATTATAAACTTAAAGCGGTGCGAAATAGTATCGTAGGCCAAGGTCGGGTAAACTGACTTAAAGCGGTCCTCTCCTATCACTTTAAAATAACCGGTTTTCACCTGTTCAAGATTAAGGTCGCGTGAGTAATATGTATTTGTTTTGCGCCCTTTTACCTGGCCCATTACTGCATTTGCAACATACAACGCCTGACCTTGTTGTAATCCTCTTACTTCAACACTGTTTACTTTGAGTTCGGGCTTTCTGCTGTTGAAGTTTTGTCTTATACTGTCGTGCATTTCTTTACTTACTCTATCGAGCACAAACATCCGGATTTGAGGGATCAGCCGCTCTGTTGCTACATATCCGCTATCAATAAAAGCCTGGGTGTAGGAGAAATCGATAACATTAACATCTTTCAGACGCGGTTCTATCAATACGCTAGCATCGCAGAACAAATCAAATTTTGTTTCGCCCATCAACATACTGGTAAGTTGCGAAACCACATCATCGTCAGCAGGAGGGGAATAATTGCCGGTGGCTTTGCTTCCAATTATGATATCCGGAAAGAAATCGTCCATTACCACATCGGAAGGAAAATTATTGTACATACCACCATCAAAAAGTAAACGACCGTCGATCCGGATTGGTTTAAAGTAAAACGGGAATGTCATCGAAGCCCTGATTGCTGAACCTACATCACCGCTGCGCATAATAAATGGAATGTTATTACGAACATCGGCAGCCACGCATCGGAAAGGAACCATAAGGCTGTCGAAATTGTAACCTGAAACCGCAGAAGCAGCAGAAAACAATTCAAGAAAAGCAAAATCCATCCGCATAGGGGAAACAATATTTGTAGGCAATTGAGTTTGCAATATCGAATCATATTTAAACCTGAAAGTGAGCCATGACGGATCAGGTTGACCTTTACGAAAAAAATAAGTGTACTGAAGATCGAGTTTTCCGGAAACCCATTTCGCGAACTCTTCAGAGTTAATGATTTCCTGCATCTGATCCGGCGAATAACCGGAAGCATATAAACCTCCTATTATGGCTCCCATGGATGTGCCGGCAATATAATCAATAGGAATCCCATTGTCCTCGAGTGCCTTTAAAACGCCTATATGTGTAACGCCTTTAGCTCCACCACCGCTAAGCACGACTGCAACCTTTTGAGGCCATGCCAAAACAGTATAAAAACATAAAAATACAACAAGGAAACACTTTTTCACATTCATTATTTAAGGAGAACAAAAATAAGAAAATCCGGCTAAGTAACCGGACTTTATCTTTATAAAAAACATGACCGTAAAAACCAGCTAAGCTTAGACTGTTGCATGTTTTATTCCTATCAATATCAAATAAAACTTAGTAAAAAAGATTGACAATACTATTTCAGAAGGTTTAATAAAAAATACCTGGCAGCATCTAACGGGATACTACCAGGTATTTTCAAGTCAGCATACACAACAACAGGTAATAAAGGAAACCAAATCATGACTTCGGCGAGTTACTCATATTTCGGGATTTCCCGTTGCTGAATTGTGGGTACAACCAGGTATTTTATCATTACGCTTTTTCCAGTGCCTGATCGAGGTCGGCGATAAGATCGCTTACATCCTCAATGCCTACCGAATAACGAACCAGGCCATCAGTAATTCCTGCTTTTTCTTTTCCTTCGGCTGATACTTTCGAATGTGTCATTGAAGCCGGATGCTGTATTAGCGTTTCAACACCGCCTAAGGAAACGGCAAGAATCGCCATTTCAACACTGTTCATCAGCTTTCTGCCTGCTTCAATCCCTCCTTTAAGTTCGAAGCTTATCATGCTCCCAAAACCATCCATCTGGACTTTTGCGAGTTCGTGCTGCGGGTGCGAAGCCAGTCCCGGATACTTCACCCAATCCACTTTCGGATGGTTTTCGAGATAGGTTGCAATTTTCATTGCCGATTCCTGCGCTCTGTCAATACGGATGCTCAGCGTTTTAACACCACGGATAACCAGGTATGCCTGATGCGGATCCATGTTAAAACCAAGAGTAACCATTACTGAACGTAATTTTTTGTACAAAGCTTCATCTTTTGCAATTACAACGCCTCCTACGATATCAGCATGGCCGTTAATAAATTTTGTAAGTGAATGCAACACAATATCAGCTCCCATTTCGAGTGGGCGTTGAAGGTATGGACTACAGAAAGTATTGTCAACAGCAACCGGAATTCCGTGCTGATGAGCTAAAGCGCAACAAGCTTTCAAATCGGTTATATC
>CAZBZA010000325.1:0-4180 GCA_964495865.1 uncultured Lentimicrobiaceae bacterium | reverse complement strand
GAAACAATTCTGATCCTCGATTTTGGCTCACAATATACTCAACTGATTGCCAGGCGTATACGTGAGCTTAATGTGTATTGCGAAATACATCCTTTCAATCATATTCCTGAATTGGACAACAATGTTAAAGGTGTTATCCTTTCGGGAAGTCCATTTTCGGTACGCGACGAAAATTCACCGGCACCCGATTTGTCTGCTATCAGAGGGCACTTCCCTTTACTGGGTGTTTGCTATGGTGCTCAGTATTTGTCGAAAATTGATGGTGGCCTTGTTGCTCCTTCCGAAATAAGGGAATATGGCCGGGCTAATCTTTCTTTTTTAGATCATAAGAATGAATTGGTGCGGGGAATGGCCGATGGCGGTCAGGTTTGGATGAGTCATGGAGATACCATTCTCGAAATACCTGAAAATTACCGGATTATAGCCAGTACGCCTGATGTAAAGGTTGCCGGTTTTAAAATTGATGGTGAGGCAACTTACGGAATTCAGTTTCATCCCGAAGTTTATCATAGCGTAGATGGTACCGTTCTGCTCCGCAATTTCATGGTTGATATATGTGGTTGCAGTCAGGATTGGACTCCATTGGCTTTTGTTGAAACAACCATTTCTGAATTAAAGAATCAGCTTGGGAGTGACAAAGTGGTTCTTGGACTTTCGGGCGGAGTGGATAGCTCTGTAGCCGCTGTGCTTCTGCATAAAGCAATAGGGACTCAATTGTACTGTATTTTTGTTGATAACGGATTGCTGCGTAAGGACGAATTCCAATCAGTGCTCGACTCGTATCAGCATATGGGACTTAATGTTAAAGGTGTCGATGCAGGAAAACGTTTTCTTGATGCACTGAAAGGTATTACAGAGCCCGAAGCCAAACGCAAAGCCATCGGCCGTACTTTTATTGAAGTATTTGACGAAGAAGCGCATCGGATTGAAGATGTAAAATGGCTTGCACAGGGCACAATTTATCCTGATGTTATCGAATCTGTTTCCGTTAAAGGTCCTTCAGCAACTATTAAAAGTCATCATAATGTTGGAGGATTACCTGATTTCATGAAACTTAAAGTTGTCGAGCCTCTTAAAAGCCTTTTTAAAGATGAAGTCCGGCGGGTTGGAAATACATTAAAAATTGATCCGAATATTCTCAACAGGCATCCTTTTCCTGGTCCGGGACTTGGAATCCGCATTTTGAGTGATGTTACTCCTGAAAAAGTTGCCATTTTACAGGAAGCTGACGCTATTTTTATCAATGGTCTCAAAAGCCATGGGTTGTATAACAATGTTTGGCAGGCCGGCACTATGTTGCTTCCGGTGCAATCAGTAGGTGTGATGGGCGACGAACGTACATACGAAAATGTGGTTGCTCTCAGGGCTGTAACGTCAACTGATGGAATGACAGCTGATTGGGCTTATCTTCCGTACGAATTTCTTTCAGCCATATCGAGCGAAATAATCAATAAAGTGAAAGGCATTAACCGGGTAGTTTATGATATCAGCTCAAAACCACCCGCAACTATTGAATGGGAATAAAAAAGTGCAACTTCAAATTCGCGAGATGACAAAATAAATTCCCTGTTGATTTCCATGAAGTTTGATTTCCAATTTTAGTACATTTACATCCTGATAGTGCTGCTCGTTATAATTTCAAAATCATTACAATGCCAAAATTTCTGTACATACTGCTGATCGTTTTTGTATCACTTGTTGTTGCTAAAAAGGCACAATCTCAGGAAGTTACTGTTAAACGGTCGACAGTTGTCGAGAATTACAAAGGCAAACCTTTTTATATTCATTTTGTAAGTGCCGGCGAAACTCTTACCGGCATTGCCAAAGCATACAAAGTTACTATTGAAGAGATAACTGCCGAAAACCCGCTGATTGATAAAGGATTGAAAGCTGATATGGTCATTCGTATTCCATTTAAGCAGATTACCGAATCGCCTGAGCCTGATGTAAAACCACAGGAAATTAAACCTGTTCAGGCAAAAACATCCGAAGATCCTGATTTTATTCTTTACACGGTAAAAAAGCAGGAAACATTGTATGGTATTTCAAAGCAGTATAATATCACTGTCGAAGATATCCTGAACGCGAACCCCGGCCTGGATGTTTTAAAGGACGGAATGGAGATAAAAATCCCTAAAAACAAAGCTGTTGTAAAACCGGTTAAAGCAGAAAATTCTACAATTATAAAAACCGGGCCGGTTGCAAACCCTGACGAAATTATTGTTAAAACCGGAGAAACTCTCTACAGCATTTCAAAAACATACCATGTTACGGTCGACGAATTAATTAATCTTAACCCTCAACTCAGCGGAGGACTTAAGGCCGGAATGGTTTTAAAATTACGCCAAACGAGTGAAAAAACTGTTATTAGTACGGGAACTGAAAAAGACACTGTCCGAAAACTTATTACAGTTTCCGATAGTACTTGTTATAATGATGAAAATCTGAAGAAAAATTATAAAATAGCACTTCTTCTTCCTTTCGGACTCGAAGATTCAAATATTGTACTGGAAGCACCTGTTGAAAATGATCCTTCTACGTACGAAAACTTTAATTATTTTCAGTTTTATGCAGGATTTATGCTCGCTGCCGATTCACTTTCAAAATACGGGTTAAATGCCAGCATAAGGGTTTTGGATGCCGATAAACTTGAGGATACCCTTGTTATACGGCAAACGTTACGCAAGCCAGGTATGGATCAAATGGACCTGCTGGTAGGTCCCATGTATGCTTCCTCGTTTACTATTGCAGCCCGTTTTGCGGAAAAAAATAAAATTGGAATCGTAAACCCGCTCTCCCGCCGCGAAAGTATTGTTAACGGAAATCCTTATGTGATAAAAACACAGGTTTCGGTCGATGGTATTACAAATAAACTCTCTTCGTTCATTCTTTCAAAATATCCGGGAGCTAATATTATTGCTGTACAAAACGATAAAAAGGAAATGAAGTCGTTAGCATCTGATTTTGTTACCGGGATAAAAAAAAGTATTGCAAATCAAAGCTTTAAAGGGACAATTTCGGAATCAGTATTTTCAACTGAAATGATGGCTGGCGTTACTAAAAAACTGAAGCCGGGAGTTAAAAATATTGTAATCATGTTTTCGAACAATAAAACAGCTGTTCCTAACTTTGTTTCCTTGCTAAATCCACAGTCCAGGTCGCACGATATTATCCTTATCGGTATGGATGCCTGGGACGAACTTGAACTTGAAACCGAATTCCTTGTAAACCTGAATTTCCATCAGCTTACTACTAATTTTATCGATTACGAAAGCGAAGCTGTAAAACAATTTATAACTCGCTTCCGTAATAAATATGGTGCAGTTCCTTTGTCAGGCAGGCATGCATACCTGGGGTACGACATTGGCTGGTATTTTCTTACTTCGCTCATGTGGTATGGTGATGATTATATAAATTGCATGAATGGCTACAAGGGAAAAGGCTTGCAATATAATTTTGATTTTGGGGCTGCAGGCTCTGACAACGGGTTGGAAAATAACAGTATTGATATTATTAAGCTTCAGGATTATAAAATGATAAAAGTTGAGTGATCACAGATTTGTTTTCACTGCAAGATTATCTTTTGCAACTAAATGCTTTTACCTTTAGGTTTATCGGCAGACTTATTTCGTCCAGCCATAATAGCAAGTATTTCCGAAGCAATTTCTTCAACCGATTTAGCCGTTACATTTATAAGCGTCCACTCCGGATGAAGCTGATAATAGCGCATGGCATAACTTATTTCGCGGCTTACATACTCCGGCTCCGAATATTTATCAATGTTGCCACCCAGGCGTACATTTCTTGTTTTACGGAGCTCCGATAAACGCGATGCATTGGTTGTAAGGCAATATACCTTCGACGTGTCAATCTGATTAAGAATTTCAGGCGGTTGAATACCCATAATTATAGGAACATTAGCTGCAAACCAACCTTTATAGGCCAGGTAAATACTAATCGGGGTTTTAAAAGTGCGCGAAACGCCCAATAGTATTATTTCAGCTTCGTTCAGGCTTTCGGTCCGCTGTCCGTCATCATGATTAAACGCAAATTGCATGGCATCGATACGTTGGAAATAATCTTTGTTAAGTTTATTGTAAAGACCTGGCTGCTGCGAAGGCTCATGGATAAACTGGCTCGAAAGGCGTGTGAGCAAAGGCCCCATCAGGTCGATGGTTTC
>CAZBZA010000324.1:0-4181 GCA_964495865.1 uncultured Lentimicrobiaceae bacterium | reverse complement strand
CTCCACCGGCAAAGGCTACTCCGGTTACAACATCAAAACCGATCCATAATCCCCAGGGAATTTCCTGCGAAAGGTTAGTTATTGATCCTATTCCATTAATAAAACGATATACGATCAGCACTATTCCTAAAAGGATGATAGGAATAGAAATGATATTAAAAGGCGTAAAAGCTTTGCCCTTAGGCTTCAGTTCCCGCAACAGGAACTTCCAGATGGATTTACCATCGTTATCCGCCGCTAAAATTGTCCTGTTATTCATCTTCGTTTTCTTCGTTAGGGTTATTCTTTTTTGTTGCCTGTTGAATGCCTAAAAGTAGAGCTGGTACAAGTACAAAAACAGAAGGCACGGCATACAGAAATCCTTTTGTTAATGCAGGATACGATTCAGTTTGTATATCACTCATTCCCAATTCCTTAAAAGGCACTGGCGAAATGTGTAACCAGCAGGTCCCTCCGGCTTCGTGTTCGCCGTATATCTGATCAATATACTTATCTGGCGATTCATAAATGCGGCGTCGTGCTTCGGCAATCAGTTCGCGGCGGGTTCCAAAAGTAAGAGCCTCGTTTGGGCAGTTTTCCACACAGGCAGGCAGTTCTCCTTTTTGTACGCGGGTTTCGAAACACATGGTACATTTCTCGATTTTCGGATTTGCACTATGATACTCGAATTTCGGCATATCAAATGGACACGAAACCATACAATACCGGCATCCCATGCATTTTTCCGCTCTCCAGATTACAGGTCCTTCGGGAGTTTTCTTCATGGCCTGGGTCAGGCAGGCAGCTCCACAAGCCGGTTCGTTGCAATGCATACACTGTTTTTTGGCATAAACAATCCCCTTGCTGGTCTTGTATTCGTTAATTACCGTCCGATGAAATTCATCAGGTTTCCGCAAGCCTGTAATTTCCTTGGTAGGAATAGGTTCGGGCAAACCATTTGCTTCGGCACAATCGTATTCGCAGCCACGGCAGCCTTCGCACCGCACCGAATCATATAGAACCCCGTAGAATTCTTTTTCGGCTTTACTCGCGGGCGATGCTTTCAGCTCTTTGCCAACTGCCAGGGAGATTCCTGTAGCACCCATTATTTTGAAAAAACTTCGACGATCCAGGTCCATGATAGTATTTATTTGAGTTTAAGATCGATTTCTATGAATTGGTTTAGCCTACTTAAAAGTGTCAATGAAATTTACCTGAAAATCTTCCCAAACATCGGGACCGAAACCGGTCAATAAGCCATCTTTCATTTCACCGCCATCCTGCAGCACGACGTGTGCATATTCCGGACTTTCGGGTTTGAGAATAGCAGCCATAAAATCTTTCAACCTCAAAAATTCAGCATTGAGCCATGTTCTGTATTTCTCCGATACATCCAGCAACTGCATCTCCTTGAACCAATTGGAAGGTTCAATCCTGTAAACCCAACCATCAAAGTATGGCGACTGGTTGAGGTAGGATGAATTGCTGAGAAGTGATTCATTTTGATTTTTAATGACTCCCGAAACAGGTGCATACATATTCAGCTGCTTACCTGATTGAATTATTGAAAAAAGAAGTTCACCTTTTTTTATTTTTTCGCCTGTACTCTTCATTTCTATGCGTGTAATCTGGCCTGTTATATGTTGCAGGAAATCATCAATACCAACTGAAACCAGTCCGTCCTTTTCCATGAAAGCCCATGTATGGGTTTTATCAAAATAAAGACCGTTCGGTAATGTAACAGAGCTTACATCAAATCCGGCTTCTTCAGCAGTTGAGATAATTGGAACATTCAACTTTCTACTTCTGTTACTGCGAACAACGGCACCTGTTACCATACCTATTACAATAATCGTAAGAATGCCAACAAGTATTTTCGATAAAGAGTAGGCGTTGTTGTCTTCGACCAGATTAACTGCAGCAAAATTCATTTTATCTAATTGCGATTGACTCTCACTGCTTGCCAATTCAGAAAAGCCGCTGGCAGTCATATACTTCTGTCCGTCAATCAGAACCCACTTCAAGAAAGCAAGTTCTGTTTCGTTTGCAGGTTGAACGCTGCTAACAGCATAAATGTTACTTACCAGCATTTTAGGATATTTTCCGATCCACACACCTCGATGGAATGTATTTAAATCAGCATAAATATTTTCCATATAATCAATAGTACCATTTCCGTTCTTATCTATTGGAAGTAAACTTAAATTTTCGATTAAGCTTTGATTTTCGGAATTTTGAATATCAACTACTTTACAAAACCCTATGGCTTTGGGGTCACGCTGAATGGCCGAAATTACTTCGTCGCGGGAGCCCATTGTAACACCTGCATATAGAAACGGGTTGCCCTTTAGAAATTTTTCGAGCCCTGATCTAACAGTTTCATCATTAACAACATAAACCCGGATTTTTTCTTCGCTGTTGTTTGCAAGCAGGTTGCCCCAACTTGTAGTTTCAACATTTTTAAATAGTTGAATGAATTGCTCCTGGGTTATGCCTTGTTTTTGTAATTCATGCATATACGGGTTTCCCGAATTTATAACAGGTACAATAACATTACGGCCAACAGCAAGTTTCCAATGTTCAGCATCCTTAAAAACTGAGGAAGTTCTGTTTGATATAAAACCCACGTTTTCGCCTGCTCCAAGCTCTTTACTTTCATAGCTGGCATTAATAATGTTAATTTTCACTTCAGGATTAAGGCTACAGTATTCGCTGGCCAATTTCGAAGTAAGTTCATGCAGATCAGGGGTACACATTATACTCACTGATCCTGCTTGCAAGTCCTTGTTCTTGCTGGTTAGATCCTGACTGTTTGCACTGCCTGTTGCGAAGAACAGTAAGAATACGACGATTAAAAAGAATGTTGTTTTCATGATTTCCAGTATTTCAATTCATTTAATAATTACCATCCAATAACAGTGCCACGTTTATATAATACTGTTTATCTGTAACTTACAATTTTTATTGATTAAATATTATACAATATAGTGTTGATTTTTTATACACTTTACTTTAATATCATACACAAGGCGCTATGAACCAAAGCAATACAATAGTATGTTGATTTTATATACACTTGTTGCATTTTTCAACACATTACAATTATTTTCAAAAAAATGACAGCATAAGTAGCTTACAATGAAATAAAAAAGAACAATAAATTAAAAAAAATATTCAATAGTATTGATAAATAAGAACTGTTTATAAATTCCGACGGATGATAACTCTGAAAACAAAAAATCATATAACTTTTTTAGAACATTATTATCCTGGTAGAAATATTTCATCAGAACCTGGATGAATTTTGTGACAAATGGAATAACGGCATATTTTGTATCCTTTTAATATGTTAATTGGGGAGAACTGTCTGCCTGAGGCCGACTTAAAATGTACTTAATAAAATGCAACACTAATCCAACTACGTCCATTCCAAGTTGACAAGATTTATCAACCATTTTTATTATGAATTCCTACTCAGAATTTAAAGTAGATCACTCACACAACAGTTGCTTCATATCTTAATGTTCCGTCAAATGATTGTTGCAGCATTGATAGTCAGCAGTATTTATAGCACTGTCAAAGGGTCGGGAGAGAGAATCTATTATATAATGACAAAATATAATTTAAAACTTACATGGAGAGCAATTAAGCAGAAATGTATGGAATCAGAAGACAAATGCGTGAATGGAAAAGCAGAATTCAGAGAGTCAATATGAGGGGAAAACAATAACATTCCTCAAAGGAATATGAACGCTCAAATAAACTAAAGCTTCTCTTATCACTACAGTCATATTATAACATAAAATAATGAATTAAAAGTTTGTCAACTATCAGCTGACAGAGTAATAAAAATCGGTCGAAAAGGTTTATTATCCAACAAATTACGGATCTACCGTTTAGGCGCAGTAACAGTTGCCCATGCGTGTGATTCTATTTATTCCTTTTCCTGACTTCACCAACAGTAATCCCAAATGAAAGTTAAGTGCATAAGAATAGAAAATATGAAACAAAATATTTATTTTATCCGTTAAAACAATTCTAAAGTGCTCAAACTCGATCGGGAAACCCAAGTGTCAAAGTTAATAGTAGTAGCAGTTGCCTATAAGGCTGATTCGATTTATTCATTTGATTCTTTTCAGGAAAAATCCATAAAAAAACCCTGTCAACTAAAAGTTGACAGGGTTATAAAATTCGGCAGCGAC
>CAZBZA010000323.1:0-4192 GCA_964495865.1 uncultured Lentimicrobiaceae bacterium | reverse complement strand
GCTGAAACTGATTACCTTATTGAAAAACAAGCTAAAGTCGTTCCAGTGGAGGTAAAAAGTGGAAAGAGCGGAAGTCTTAAAAGTTTGCACTTGTTGTTAAATGCATACAGCAATGTTGAAGGCGCTTTTGTATTTTCCGATGCAAATTTTGGGCAAATTCCTGAACAGAGAATCACATTTCTACCCTTATATTTCGCAGCGTCAGCCTTTGCAACAGCAAATTATTAGTGTCTGTACACTAAAAATCGTACAAGTTCCCCGTTAATAAAATTGTGATCCCGAAAATGGCCAAATCTGGAATCAAATTCCAGATTTGGTAAATATTTCTCAATTCTTTTACCGACAGAACTTTTATCAACTCTCTCAATTTATTCACTTAATTTTGAACCCGGATAGCTTTCGTTTAGTTTCCGGATTTCTTTTTGCACTTTTTTCCCATTTTCTGTTTTCCATTTTCCATAACCCATGCCTTCCAACACCCCATCCATAAAAAAAATCTGGAACATTTCCTGGCCCATCATGATTAGTCTGGTGGCCCAAAATATTGTTAATGTTACCGATACTGCTTTCCTTGGTCATGTGGGAGCTGTTGAACTGGGTGCTTCGGCTATAGGCGGACTGTTTTATGTCACACTGTTCATGGTCGCTTACGGTTTCACAACGGGTGTGCAAATATTGATTGCCCGCCGAAACGGTGAGAAAGATTTTCCGGCCATCGGTTCCATTTTCGATAATAGTTTTTACTTCCTCGGCATTTCGACACTAATTATCACCTTGTTTATAGTTCTTTTCGGTGAACAGTTACTGAAACCTTTTATTGCTTCGCCGAATATTTTTGCTGCAAGTACCATTTACTTAAGATACAGGATTTTCGGATTATTTTTTGCGTCGTCTGCCCTGCTTTTCCGATCTTTTTATACTGGAATTGCTTTCACCAAATACATCAGTATCAGCGCTGTGATCATGGCCGGGTTAAATGTTATCCTCGATTATGGATTGATATTTGGCAAACTCGGTTTGCCCGAAATGGGTATTGCCGGTGCCGGTCTGGCTTCTGCAATTTCCGAAGCGTGTGCCCTGGCATTCTTTTTTGCCATAACCGCCCGCAAAGCACATCTGGCAAAATTTAAACTGTTTTCCTTTGTAAAACCTGACCTTAAGATTATCCGCACTACCCTCGACTTATCGCTTTATATCATGATACAATTTGTGTTATCACATGCGGTGTGGTTCGGGTTTTTCCTGCTAATTGAAAAAATGGGCGAAACATCACTGGCTGTTTCCAATATAATACGAAGCATCTATATGTTACTTATGATACCTGCCTGGGCAATGAGCTCAGCCACAAGCAGCATTGTAAGCAATGCCATTGGCGAAGGTTTTTCGAAACAGGTTATCCCGATCGTAAAGAAAGTACTGTTTTTAAGTATGGGAATTATGCTTTTGGTTGCAGTACTGGCTGCTTT
This sequence comes from uncultured Lentimicrobiaceae bacterium, assembly GCA_964495865.1. Classification (GTDB taxonomy): domain Bacteria; phylum Bacteroidota; class Bacteroidia; order Bacteroidales; family UBA4417; genus UBA4417. Next base: position 2,726 of record CAZBZA010000323.1, on the reverse strand, counting down.
TATACCACGACTTATGATTTCCATTTATACCAATGATCCTGCGTTGCTATCTTATTCTGTTGCTTCGTATTACATCATTTTAGGGGCTGTATTTCTGTTTTCGGCTACTATAGTTCTGTTTAACGGCGTACTTGGTACAGGTAATACACGTACCGGACTGGTAATTGAATTGGTTACATTGAGTTTATACCTCGTTTTAGCCTGGCTGCTGGCAGTGAAACTTCGACAGCCAATTGAAATAGTATGGCTTTGTGAGTATATGTACGCTATTGTCCTCGGTTCACTTTCGTATATTTATCTGAAAAAAGGTAAATGGGAAGGAAGGGTTATCTGAGTTGACGGGACTGATTGAGTTGACGGGGAGACGAGGAGACGTGGGGACATGGAGACAAGTGGACAAGGTGAGAGGAGACAAGGTGAGGGGAGACAAGGCGAGGGGCGACAAAGCGAGGGGTGAAAAGAAGATGAGCGTGGACTTTGGACTTTGGCATTTGGACTTTGGTATTTGGTATTTGGACATTTGGCCTTTGGTATTTTCAATTTCTTGCATCTTTCAAAAGATTATTCCTATCTTTCGACCATTAAAAACAGGATTTTCATTCTAATTAAGCTTTATGGAATGGTTCGTAATAGTTAATCCCAATGCCGGGAAACGCAAAGGTGAAAAGGATTGGCTCGAAATAGCAGCGCAACTTACAGCTGCCGGAATTGAATTTACCAATGTGTTCACCGAGCACCGTAACCATGCGGTTGTGTTGGCACGTAAATACATCGAAAACGGGTATCGGAACATTATTGTTGTCGGTGGCGATGGTACTTTAAATGAAGTAGTTAACGGCATTTTTACCCAGGCGCATGTTCCCACAAATAAAATTACCCTGGCCATGATACCGGTTGGAACAGGCAACGACTGGTGCCGTATGTACAACATTCCGGGCGATTACAAGCAGGCAATTCAACTGATCAAAAAACGAAAAATCTTTACCCAGGATACCGGAACCATTAAATATATATCAACCGACGGGATGGAAATAACCCGTTATTTTATCAACATGGCGGGTATGGGATTTGATGCCCTGGTTGCTAAAAAAACCAATAAACAAAAAGATGAAGGCAAAGGAAATCCCTTCTCTTATGTTTATAATATCTTATCAAGTCTTTTCAGTTATTCTATTACTAAAGTTACAATACTTCTTGATAATGAGAAGATTGCATCCGATATATTTAGTATGAGCGTAGGAATATGCCAGTACAACGGTGGCGGAATGAAACAGGCTCCCGGCGCTTTACCTGACGATGGACTGTTCGATATGACCCTGATTAAACCGATCGGGAAATTCAAAATCATACGTAATATCATAAAACTTTTCGATGGAAGTTTTACTAACCTGCCCGAAGTCAGCACCTTCCGTTCATCAAAAATAATTATTCACTCTGAGCCTCGGATGTTTCTCGAAGCTGATGGAGAATCACTCGGTCATACTCCTTTCGTTTTCAATATCTTGCCGCAAAGTCTCAATGTGGTAAGCGGGATTTTGAGTGAGAAGTGAAAAGTGAGAAGTGAAAAGTGAAAAGTGAAAAGTGAAAAGTGAGGATTATTCGATTCAAAATCCTAAACTGCTGTTTTATAGATGTTCTTAACAAGCTGTTAACTAATTTTTTTACACTTTGCAGTCCAAAACCATTACTTTTGCTTGCAATTTAATGAATATGCTAGCCAGACAAATCCTTACATACTTTAAAAATGCCTTTGTCATTGTTCTTGCAATGATTTTGATGGCTGGTGTGACGGGATTTTCCTATCAGGCTCATTATTGTCACGATAAATTATCAGGCATTGCATTATATCCTGAACTGGGTTTTAAACAATCAATTTCCTGTGGTTGTGCTGTTGAAGCTAATCCTTTGAATTCGCGGTCCAACAGCAGCTCGCCAGTTTTAACCAAAAACAGCTGTTGCTCCAATGTTAGTTTTTTCAGTAAACTTACTATCGAGTCGCAGATCAATGGTTTTAACTCAGGCATTTCAATACAACCGGCAGTAATTGCCTATACTATCATTTTCTCTGATTCGCATAATTTCTCAAAAGAAATTCTTTCAGATTTGGATACCGGCACTCTGCCAGTTCCTCTTGCGGGCCGTCAGCTCGTGCTGTTCCTTTCGCAACAGCGTATTCCATCGATCAGTTACAACTGTTAAGGGGCTTCCCTTCGGTTATTTACTTCTGTAGCATCAGCAAATTGTTAGCAATCTGGTGTTTGCGAAGTAATTAGTATCCAACAGCTTGTAAACTTCTGATCAAATCAAAATCATGTCAACAAAAACATTTTTAAAAATACTATTCGCCCTGATTTTTGCAATATGGGGCGGAAAAATAAGCGCCCAGGCATTAAGCGGCGAAATACTAGCCATAGATGAACACGGCCACCTCGAAGGGTTGCCCGGTGTTAATATTTACTGGGCAGGTACCTCAAGCGGAACCAGTTCCGATGCCGAAGGTAAGTTTAGACTTTCGCGCAAAGGGATTGCAAACCAGCGAATTGTGGTTAGTTCACTTGGGTATGAAACTGATACAATTGATGTAAAAGGTATTAATCACCTTGATATTACCATGCGCGAAAGTACCAACCAGCTTCAGGAAGTGGAGGTTAAAGGAAATATAGGTAGCACCTTTATTTCGCAGGTTGATCCGCGAAAAGTGCAGGTTATCACCAGTAAGGAATTGA
>CAZBZA010000322.1:0-4195 GCA_964495865.1 uncultured Lentimicrobiaceae bacterium | reverse complement strand
AATATCTTCATGATTGATAATGAATTTATTATAAAGCTTCCCGTTAAGGTTTATTTGCTGTATATAAATATTCTTGTCGCTCAGGTTTTTGGCTGTTATCATAAACTGATTCCCGTTTTCGAGGTTTAACGTAGCTTTATCGATGGATGGTGACCCAATTACATATTCGTTACTTCCCGGGCAAACAGGGTAAAAGCCCAACGAACTAAAAATATACCAGGCCGACATTTGTCCGCAATCGTCGTTACCGCAAAGTCCGTCGGTTTCGTTCCTGTAAAGCGAGGTGACGATCTGATGGACGCGTTCCTGCGTTTTCCATGGTGCTCCTGCAAAAGCGTATAAATAAGGGACATGATGGCTGGGCTCATTGCCGTGAACATAATTTCCGATAATACCGGCAGCGCTGATATCTTCGGATTCACCAAAGTGTTTTTCGTCGAGTTTGAAAGTAAAAAGCGAATCGAGATGAGAAATAAATTTCTTGTTTCCGCCATGAAGGGCAAAAAGTTTCATTGGGTTGTGAGGAACATAGAGCGAATAATTCCACGCATTGCCTTCGATAAAACCTTGTTTTTCAGTACTCAACGGATCGAAAGGTGTCTGGAAAGTGCCATCGCTAAGTTTTGCACGCATAAAACCGGTACCTGGATCAAAAATCAGGTTATACGCTTCGGCTCTTTTGGAGTAATTCAGAGCAATATCTGGTTTTCCCATCTTTTCGGCCATGCGGCTTATGCAGTAATCATCATAAGCATATTCAAGGGTTTTTGATGCTGCATTCGATGATTTATCTGCCGGAACATACCCGTATTTCAGGTAATCGCCTATCCCGTCGTAAGGAGCATAGTTTGAGCTTTTCAGGCAGGCATTCAGTGCTTTTTCAGCGTCAAAACCCGTAATCCCTTTCATGTATGCATCAGCAATTACCGGAACCGCATGGTAACCTATCATACACCAGTTTTCGTTGGCATAGTGGCTCCAAACCGGCAGAATTTTATGTACACTTTGCTGCTGATGGGCAAGCATGGAATTGACCATATCTGCAGTGCGTTTTTGCTGAACTAATGTAAATAAAGGATGCAACGCCCTGTAAGTATCCCAAAGTGAAAATGTGGTATAATTGGTAAAACCGCTTGCCTGGTGAATATTTTTATCGAGGCCGCGGTAGTTGCCGTCCACATCCATAAAAAGGGTAGGAGAGAGGAAGGTATGGTAAAGAGCTGTGTAGAAAATGATTTTCTTTTCTTCCGAAGCTTCGATGCTTATCCGGCTCAGTTCACGGTTCCAGGCATTTTCTGCATCCTGACGAACCTGGTCAAAATTCCAGTGAGGGATTTCTGTTTCCAGATTTTTTAACGCGCCTTCGGTACTAACCGATGAAAGGGCAAATTTTACAAGGATCTGCTCTCCTGCTTTTGTATCAAAACTGAAAAATGTTTTCAGTTTGCGTCCTGACATTTCGGGGAAATCTTTCAAAACATTGAATTTCCTGTAAAAATCAGTGTAAACCACTTTTGCTTCATCCCGGCATCCGTAATTGCGTATTGGCTTCGAAAAAGTCATCGCAAAATACATCGTCCGCTCACGCGCCCAGCCTTGCGTTTGCCTGTAGCCGGTAATTAAAGTATCATTCTCCACGCGTATTGAACTCCACACAACTTTTCCATCATAATTATAAATACCCGAAACCATATCGAGGATTATGTTGGCCTCGTTTGTTTCGGGGAAAATATACCTGTGAAAACCAACTCTTTCGGATGTGGTTAATTCCGCTTTAATGCCATAATCGTTGAGTAAAACTGCATAATAACCGGCAGAAGCTTTTTCCGAATCGTGCGCAAAACGGCTGCGGTATCCGCTTTCCGGGTTATCCGCTGTTCCTGGGTTAAGTTGTACCTTTCCCGTGGTGGGCATAAGCAGGAAATCGCCGAGATCGCTGTGGCCTGTACCCGAAAAATGAGTATGGCTGAATCCAACAATAGTTTTATCCGAATACTGATAGCCAGCACAATAGCGATAAACATCTTTGATATATCCTTGCCCGATTGAATACTGAATAGTATCCGTTTCGGGGCTCAGTTGCACCATTCCGAAAGGGACAGTGGCCCCCGGATAAGTATGTCCCATTTCGTTGGTTCCGATAAAAGGATTAACGTAAGAAGCTGGTTGCTGACCATTAACCTGGAGAAATATCAGTGTAAGAGTCAGAGCTAAAAATACTTTGTTCATCATTTGAATTTTAAAAGGCGAAGGTAAGAGAAAAGACTAAAAAGTTTTATTCAAAGGGTAATAAAGCTTTTGTTTATTATATTTGATAAAGTTTTCGTTTTAACTGCAATCCACCACATACATCAAACCTTTAAAATGCTGAATATGAGAAAATTTCTATGCTTTGTAACTCTTTTTGCGCTTGTAATAATGGGTTTTGCGCAACCCTATCGTGGAAATGATTTTAAATTGTTAACGGGGAAAATGGAAAAAATACCGGATTTTACACCGGATGCTCCCGATTTGAGTATTATAAATTTTTTCCCGGGGCAAAATGACAATACTACCTATACTACTGTCGGCAATACTTATTTTGATACGCAGACCAACTCCGGAAACCTGATGAACCGGATTTATAATTTCGCGGATGGAACAATCGGAGCAACCTGGATGCATATCGGCGAAGGCGGAACTCCCGACCGCGGAACTGCTTACAATTATTTTGACGGAACTGAGTGGGGAACACAGAACCCTCATCTAGGCAATGATGGCAGAACCGGATTTCCGAGTTATGCTCCCTGGGGTCCGAACGGCGAAATAGTTTCGAACTACAAATATGTTGCAGGCGAAGGTTCAATAAAACTGCTTCGCCGCGCAACAAAAGGCGTTGGCGAATGGCAGGAAAGTGTTCTGCAGCCGCCTGCAGGTAATTATTCGCTTGTATGGCAATCGATGATTACCAGTGGGACTAACCACGAATTTGTGCATTTGCTGGCATTGGTATATGATGATCCATATCTGGGGCAGGAAGACGCTTTGCTCTATTACCGCTCGCCCGATGGTGGTGTAACCTGGGATATAAATGGAGTTGTAATTGACGGATTAGGCGCTGATTTCTTCGCAGGCATGTCAGGGTTAGCCTATTCCTGGGCACAACCTGTTGGAAACACTATCGCGTTTACCTATGGTTTCAATGCATTCGACGGGCTGCTTTTTAAATCAAATGATAATGGCAGCACCTGGCAGAAAACAATTGTTTATGATTCTCCTTTCGATCCGTTAAATGTTCCTGCCAATATCGAAATGTATGGTGGCGGTGATGGTACTTCCGCTATAGCGCTGGATTCGCAGGGAAATGCACATATAGTTTTCAGCCGAATGATGCACCTGGTCGAAAACAGTGCATGGTATTATTCGCCGCTGGGATCCGAAGGTATTATATACTGGAACGAAACCATGCCGGCTCTGGATACCACGATTATCAGTACTTACACTCTCGAAAATCTGTATAATGCCGGCAACCTGGTAGGTTGGATCACAGGCGATGTAACCATTGTAAACGAACAGCCAAATTATGGAGTCGGACTCACTTCGCATCCTCAGCTCAGCATTGGTGAAAACGATGAAATAAGCCTGGTTTATGGTGCTGTTTCACCCGAAAACAAATTAGACGATATTTATTACCGGCATTTGTATTTTACCCGGACTTCCGACGGAGGAAGCACCTGGAGCGATCCTTATCCACTTAATGATGGAGTGGAATTTGGTTTCTCCGAATGCGTGTATCCGGCCCTGGCACCAGGTTACAGTTCGAAAATCCAGGTTTTGTTTCAGGAGGATTATACTCCCGGAACTGGAACTGGTTTTGGACTTGGGGAGGAACATTTTATGCAATTCCTCGAACTGGTTCTGTACACTACCGATGTTAAAGATTCAGATCCAGTGGTTGGGTTTGAAGTTTCGCAGAATTACCCTAACCCTGCACACAATACAACACAGTTTTGTGTAAAACTTGACAAATCGTCACTCGTTTCAATCGGGATTACCGATGTATCAGGAAGAACACTTAAAACCACCGAAAAAAGAAATATGGATGCCGGTGTGAATTATTATACACTGGATGTTTCGGATCTGCGGAGCGGTGTTTACTATTATACTGTTTTTGTTGATGATCAGAAAGTAAGCAGAAAACTGGTGGTTCGATAAT